>JAKLQT010000075.1 GCA_022013205.1 Candidatus Omnitrophota bacterium
CCAGGTTCTGAGATAATTAAATTACCTGATAATTTACCAAATAAAAATGCAACTTTGATTGAGCCATACACATGCGCAGTTGGTTGTATTGATCGATATAAGTCTATTCATGATTGGGTAGCAGGAGATGCATTCGAAATTAGTGATACTATTGTAATTTATGGAGTCGGCGCGATAGGAATGCTAATGGTAGCAGGATTTTATTTAGCTGCGGCAGCACTTGAAAACATCAAAGATCAGGGTGCCTTAAAAGAAAATGAAATAAAGGCTGCCAAAATACTCACAAAATACGCTAAAGCGCAGGAAATTTACAAAAAACATTATGGGGATTATGCCGCAAACGCGTCCGGACTTATTATAGAAGAAAACGGCAAATACATTGTAATAGACTCCAAACTTAAGGTCTTAAACGCCTCATACAGCAAAGAAAATCCAGCAAACGGCTACTATTATGTAGAGCTGGTAGAAAGGGGCTCAAAAAGTCATAACAGCAGCTTTTTCCTAAGCGCAGTACCGGCGCAATACGGAATATCCGGATTGAATACTTTCTGGATTGATAAAAGAGGTGTGGTAATGAAGAAAAACAATGGCGCAAAGCCTATTTATTATAATATTAACTTCTTAGATGAATCTCGGGGAGATTAAACTTCTTTCGTTTATTTGTTTTAGTTGTTAGAGCAGATGTTGACAATAGGTAATAAAGATGTGATAATGAAATGAGTTAAAAAAGCGGCTCAAAATAATGCTAATTGCTTTAAAGGCAGTATGTTGTCAATGAAAGATGAACGAAAAGAACATATTGATTTATTAAATCACACAAAGTGTGATTTAATTCTTATTTTGACGATAATTTTAGTGATTTTTAGCGCTTTAGCATTTCAAAATTTTGTTTTAAGAAAGCAGCCTTGCATTAGTACACAAAAAGCACTTATATTTTTAGAAAATGGCCTGCTGAGGGAAATTAATCTAAAAGAAAATAAAGAATTATACCTGCCTGAAGCAGGTATAAGAGTAGAAACAAAAGATGGGAAGGTACGCATTATTGAATCGGATTGCCCCGGGCAGATATGTGTACATAGCGGCTGGATACAATATGCAGGGCAGAGCATTGTTTGTGTACCTAATAAAATTTTTATTGAGATTCAGGCAGCTGCGGGCAAACAGGCAGTTGATAGCAAACAGATTGATATTCTAAGTTTTTAGAGGTTAAAAATGAATGCTCGTCAAAAAATTGATTTTAGCTCAAAAAAGATATCCCAAATGGCTTTTTTCATTGCTATCGCGTGTGTTTTGCAAATCTCTGAATCTCTAATTCCACATCCAATTCCAGGGCTTCGCTTAGGTCTTGCCAACACAATCACGATTATAGTTCTATTTAACTTTGGGTTTAAATACGCGTTAGAGTTATCTATTTTACGTACCATTGTCAGTTCTTTTTTTCTGGGAACCTTTCTTTCGCCGTCTTTTTTATTAAGTTTCATAGCAGCGGTATTAAGCACGCTAATCATGGGAATACTATATCACCTTTCATTAAAGCGCTGGCACCAGAAACTTGGAATAATCGGCATTAGCATCATCGGAGCGTTATTCCATAATATTATCCAGCTTTTTGCCGCTTACTTCCTGCTTGTAAAGCACCCGGGGATTTTTGTGTTTTTTCCGTGGTTATGCCTGGGATCTTTAGTGACCGGATGGATAACCGGAGTTGTTGCGGCAAACATTTGCCGCAATTTTAAAGATCTCGATTTCAGGGAATTTAGCGAATTAGAATTTTCTAATACAAGCTCTTCTAATGAAACAAAACTTTTACAAAAAAAGGCCTTCCTGATGAATCTATCACCAGGGTTAAAAATTGCAGCAATGCTGCTGATTTCGTGTCTAATATTAGTCTCTTCTAATTATCGGCTTAACCTGGGGATATGTCTTTTATTGATTATTGTTTCATTGTTTTCTCGGATTTCTTTAGCACAGACATTAATAATGATACGAAGATTACTGCCATTGTTACTTCCCGGCGTTTTTCTGCATCTATTTTTTAATTCCGGCACCAGTAAATTATTTTCATTTTCAATTTTTACTTTTACCCGGGAAGGGTTACATGATGGACTAGTATTTTCTTTACGAATGCTTACAATCATAATAGCAAGTTCAATATTACTAAAAACTACTTCTCATGATGAAATGAATAGAGGGCTAGGAAATTTATTATGGCCGTTAAAATTTTTGGGCATTTCACAAAAAAGGACCGCGGCTACAATAGCATTATCTCTGCAAATGATACCTTTACTGGGGGAAAGATTTAAAAGTATTTTTAAAACAATAAGCCTGAAAAATAAGAAAAGCATTAAAGGGATTGTCTCTCTGCTTACTCTGAGCATAACAACCATGTTTATAAAGCCAAAAAAAGAGAATAATTAATAGAAAATTAACTACCGTAACAGCTGATACCGTAATAAATCCCTAGTAAGGCCTTAAACGCCGCATAGTAAAGAAACCCTGAAAGAAGCTATGAATTACTAAGGCGTCAGGGGAGTATCTCATCTAAGGCTCAAACTGTGTTCTCTAAGTGCTGAAAATTGAATTTGTTAAATAAATTAAGCCGCTTATTTTCAAAACGTATTTTGCCTTTAAACCCTCAATAAAAGGAAGTAGAGGGGAAGTTCACTCTCAACTTGATAGATATCTAACTCAAAAATCAGAAATTCACCCTTCCCCTTTTCCAACATGGGTATTACACAGAAAAAAATAGATAATGATTATAATAAATGGTATAATTAATATATGATTAGCGAAACAGATAAAAAAATAATAAAAGAACTATCGAAAAAATACCATGTAAAATTGGTGTTGCTTTTTGGGTCTAGTCTAGATCCAGCAAGAGAAGGCCAGGATATCGATCTTGCTGTCGACGGAATTGATCCGCGGAAATTCTTCAAGTATTATGGCGATCTTATGCTAAGTTTATCCAAGCCAGTAGATTTAATTGATCTGTCTGAACCCTCAAAATTTGTAAGTTTGGTTAAAAAAGAAGGCGTACCCATTTATGGTTAACTATAGAGACCGAATCGAAGCAGAATATGAGGCTATAGAGAAAACACTCGCCACCTTACCTCAAAAACCCCTTTCGCAATTATCTGAATTAGAACTTGCGGGGATATCTATACTGCTAAGTAATTTTTACAACGGCATTGAAAATATATTAAAGCAAATATTCAAAAAAGAGTCCATAAAACTACCCGAAGGTAATGCTTGGCACCAAAACCTTATCAATTCTGCAGTAAATAAAAATATTATTTCTGCTGATTTAGCTATAAAAATCAGCGAATATATGAGTTTTAGGCACTTCGTAGCTCATGGTTACGCTTTCAACTTAAATCCCGAAAGGCTGCAAGAACTCACGGATAATGTTTTAAAGATATTTAAAAAATTCAAGGAAGAAATAAATGAAGCTCACCCGGGCTAAAGCCCGGGGTTTCCAAGCGGAATCCCGCAGATTTACTTTTCCGCCACTGTATAACAGCTAGACCTCACCAGTTTTACTGGCGGGCATCCCCGGCTTGCCTGTCCCGCTGCATTTAAAGCGGGAAAAGCCTGTGTTTTCAAAGTATGCGGGATAAACTTAACTCATCCATCCGCGCTTTATTGCATCAAAGCTCCAATGATTAACAATATGGATTATTATTTTGATTTATCAATTTAAAAAAAATTAAATAACAAAAATAAATTTAACCACAGAGGACACGGAGAAACACAGAGAGAAGACAAAAATTAGCAAACCACAAGAATCTCTGTGAACTCTGTGCGCTCTGTGGTGAATATTTTGCTTTATACAACAAATGAGGTAAAACAGGTTGTTGAACGGAAAAATTTAAACTATAATATAGAAAATAGCAATCAGACTCGTTTTATAAATTTTAATAATTAAGGAAGCAAATGATACGTATAAAGCTTATTGATAGATTTCTTGTTTTATTAATTAAAATTATTGATAAAGTGCAGGATAAAATTATAAAAAATTATGCTGTGTTTACTTTAATTGTGAGTAAGGCACCGCAAAAGGTTGGAGCTGAAGCTTGTTGGTATAGAGCAATTAAGGAATTTCTTATTACCTATAAAAATGTTCCGGCTTATAGAGATTTTCTGAAAAAGAGTGATTGGAAATGTGAAGCAAGGGATGCTAAACGTATTTTTGAATCATTACCGCTAACTGATAAGTCTAATTATATTCTTCCCTATAGTACAGAGGATAGATGCCTTAACGGTAAGTTCTTTGATAGAGGTGTTGTTATTGATGAATCATCAGGCTCAACCGGCATACCTTATAACTGGGTGAGAAGCCAGGAAGAACGCGATATTGTTAAAAAGCTTATTGGTGTGTATCTGAGATACTGTTATGGTAATGGAAATTTTATTATTCTTAATACATTTAGCATGGGAGCTTGGGCTACTGGCTTTAATATGGCTTTAGCAGCTCAGTCTTTGGGTGTAGTTAAGTCTACTGGGCCGGATGTGGATAAAATATTAAGGACACTTGAATTTTTTTCAAGTAAATATCCTTATATCCTCAATGGATATCCGCCATTTTTAAAATATCTTTTTGATGAAGGAGATAAAAGGGGATTCAATTGGAATGATTACAATATCCATGTTCTTGTTGGCGGAGAAGGAATGTCAGAAGGATTAAGGGATTATCTGCTTAGGTACGCAAAAACTGTTTATTCCGGTTATGGAGCTTCTGATTTAGAGATTGGGATAGGCGGAGAGAATCCCTTAACTGTTATGATCAGGAAGTTATGCCTGAAAGATCCTGGCTTAAAAAACACGCTTTTTGGTGAAGATCACCGCATGCCTATGCTTTTTCAATATAATCCCTTGGATCATTTTATTGAAATAATCCAAAAAGAAATAGTTGTGACTATAAGTAAGCCTTGGACGCTTTCTCCCAGGATAAGATATAATATTAAGGATGAAGGGGGCATGATTACTTTTGATAAAATGAAAGAAAAGCTAAAATTGCATAATATTGATCTATTGGAATTAGAACGGGAATGTCAATATCCGCGTTGGTATTTACCTTTTTTATTTATTTACGGCAGAAAAGACAGTACTGTCTCAGTTATGGGAGCAAATATATATCCAGAGGATGTGGAAAGTGTAATATATTCAGATTTGATGTTAGCGCAAAATATTAATTCATTTTCAATATCATTGGAAGAGGATGCTAAAGGTAATCCTCGTCCTTGTTTTGAATTTGAGTTATTGGATATACAGCAAAAAAAACTGGTTGAAAAGAAATTAAGCGATTCCATGTCATCAGGCCTTTCCAAATTAAGTTTGGATTATAAGAAGGCTTTTGAAGAGTATCCGCAAGCACTTGAACCAATTATAAGGATTTTTGAGTTAAATGAAGGGCCTTTTAAAGAAAACCAGGGCCGCATCAAAAGACGTTATGTGAAAAAATAGGGTGTGTTTGTATATTTAAGGGTTCTCTTGTATAACGTCAATTATTTTTTCTACAGGATTTAATGTTATACAAGACAGTGAAATGAGTAATGAGGAAATAAGACTAACAGCTAAAGCCATATTCACTACATTATCTCCATATGGTTTTTTTGGAGTACCACCTTTTTATGAACCCAATAATTTATTCGACGATATCGATAAAGAGGCTTTACTTATCAATGGACTTTTACTTAAGAACTCTCAATTTTTTTGCATCAAAGCTCCAATGATTAACAATATGGATTATTATTTTGATTTATCAATTTAAAAAAAATTAAATAACAAAAATAAATTTAA
>JAKLQT010000076.1 GCA_022013205.1 Candidatus Omnitrophota bacterium
AAAACATGTAGAAAATATAATTGCCGAAATGGACAAAATAGATATAGATAAAGAGTTGAAAATAAAGAAGAGAATAAAATTAAATGTAAACAACCAGCGAATTGATATATCTCGAAATAATTTTAAAAGCTCGAGTAGATGCTTTGCATTTTTTATGTACGAATCAGCAGGTATTCAAGGCAAAGATAGAGATAATTACGTTATAGGATTAAGAGAGAGAATCCAGGAGAAAGATAAGTCCTTTGATAAGTATAAAAAAATGAAAGAGATCCATCTTGTTATATATGATAATGCTGACTTTAGCATTTTTATTTCAGACTATAAGCAAGAAGTGGTTCCTCAGGTTAAGTCAATAGTTGCAAAAAAGTTTAAGAAAGTATGGTTGCTTGCAGGACAGCTTTTAGTAAGGTTGTGTTGAAATACCCATATAAAGAGAAAAATGTGATTATGAAAAAAAGCATAAAAATATTCTTAATAGCCTTTATAGCAATCAATATAGCTGTAAAGGCTTTTGCATTTTCTGCGGACGTGCAGGACATCAGCGGCCCTAAATACTTCCTTGCAGTAAAACAAGCAATATCCCAAGCAAAAGAATCAATTAATGCAGCCATGTTTCTTATGGAAATTCCCGAGCGTAAAGGTCCTAGTAAAGTCCAGTCATTGGTAGATGAATTGATTAACGCTCAAAAAAGAGGCGTAAAGGTCGAAGTAATTTTAGACCAGAACGTGGATTTTGTGAATCAAAGGCATGAAAGCGATTGGCTGGGGAAGGTAAGAAGTTTTAGAGCATATAAACAGCTTAAAGAAGCTGGGGTAGCGGTTTATTATGATGAAATATCTACATACACTCATGCCAAGGCAATAGTTATCGACGAGAAAATTGTTATTTTAGGCAGTACAAACTGGACTCAGCCGTCATTAGCAAGAAGCATAGAGACTGATGCTCTAATAGATTCAGAAGAAGCGGCAAAAAGTTATTTAGAATATTTTAAGACAATTAAGATAGATGATAGTATCGAAAAGCATATTGAGTTCTTAAAAGAGGGCATTACTATAAGCAATAACTTTATGCAATCATCAAAGCTGGCTCCGCAGATTATGAAACAGCATGATGAGCGGAGTTTTGATATATATTTGTTTTTGCTAAAAGAAGCTAAAGATCCTTCGACTTCGCTCAGGACAATTCACAGTGGTGAATTGGAGCTAACGCTTGATTATGATGTGATAGCAAAATATTTAGGCATAGACAAAAAGATGGATGAAATTGCTTACCGCAGGCAAATAACAAAAGTGTTAAGAAAGTTGGAAGAAAAGTATAAATTAATTAAAGCTGATTTACAGTACGCGAAGGACGCGAAAGTTAAACTGCTTAATAGCGAAGCATTTGAGGGCAAGGCATTTCACTTGCCGAAAGATTATTTTACTTTTGGGTGGAACAGAGAATTATCTATGCGGGCGAAATTCTGTTATTTGATCAATTTTGACGAAGCGAATATAAGCGATACCCAGCCTTATTGGACTAAAAGTGTTGAAGATATAACGCAGAAGTATAATATAAGCCGTGATGTTATTGCTAAAGGTATGGGGGAGTTGAGAAGAAGAAAACTTATTGAAGTTATGTATGACGATTTAACAGATAAGGAATACAGAAAAAGAAAACCGAAGATGTATAAAATCATCAGATTATATGATCCGAAAAAATTAGACCTCAAATTAGCGCGGGTAGCGGAGCAATATGGAGAGGCGGAGTATAAAACAGCAAGAAAATACGCTGAGATAGTATTTGAAGAATACAGCCCACAGGTAATAGAGGACATTATCCTCAAGACAAAGCAATACGGCCCGAAGAAAATCAAAGACGCTTTTGCAATAGTAGCCAAAAAGAACATTGACAATCCGAAGCGAAAATATAGTTATGTTGTGGGGATATTGGAGAATTGGGGAAAAAGATGAAAAGATATTTGTATCGTGGGATTTCCGAAGAAATGCATATAAAAAAAAAGGGGCTAAAACCCAAAGGAAATTCTTTTTGTCGAGAAATAGTAATAGGAGAAATTGAGGATGGCGGAGATGGAGTTGTTGTTGGGGGCGGAGAAACTGTCGGGAAGTCAAAAGAAAATGCTATTATTGCACATCAGCGTAATTCTGATAGATTTCCTTCTCTGGGAGTATCAACGACACCTTTTTTAGAAAGAGCAAAAATTTATGCTACCCACAAGGGTTTAAGATCAACGGGAATTGTATATAAGATAGATCGTTATTTATTTTCAATTAATCAAATAGAAGAATATAGAGTCAGGGAATGGGCTAATGCACCAAAATTTCCCGAAGATGATGAAGTGATTTTGGTCGGGGGAAAGGGTAAAGCTTTAACAGATAATATTATCGCAGAGGTTATTATAGTAAAATAGGGCGCATAGATATTCTTAAAAAGCGTGAATGGTGCGGGTAGCGGAGCAATATGGAGAAAAGGGGTATAAAACAGCAAGAAAATACGCGGAAATAGTCTTTGAAGAATACAATGCACAGGTAATAGAAGATATTATTTTAAAGACGCAACAATATGGTCCCAAGAAAATCAAAGAGGCGTTTGCAATCGTAGCAAAAAAGAACATAGACAACCCTAAAAGAAAATATAGTTATGTTGTGGGGATATTAGAGAATTGGGGAGAGTAATGAGAGAATGGGTTCAATGTGAGTTTGAAGAAGGTTTTTCGGCGGCTTTTTAGAGTGTTCTGTGCTCAGAAATTTTTTTGGAAAGAGGGTTGACAGACCAATCAACCCATGGTATATTTATAAAGGGTTGATAATTGAATCAACCCAAGTTAAGGAAAGGTGAAAATGAAGTTTGGAAAGTTGCTAAAACAATTGAGGACTAAAAAGGGAGTAAGCATAAAAAAGTTAGCTGTTCATCTGGGGGTTGACTATACATATATAAGTAAATTAGAAAATGCTAAAGTTAATCCATCTCCTGAAGTTGTAGAAAGATTTTCTGAATATTTTAATTACAGTTCAGATGAGCTTATGGTTGCGGCGGGAAAAATTCCCAAAGATATTGAGGAAATTCTAAAAAATAATCCTAAAAAGGCAATAGATTTTTTAAGGAGAAAATTTACGAGTGACAAATCAAAGTAGCGTAGAACAAGCGAAAGAAAGTCATATTAAGGTTATTGAATCACAAGGGATCATTAGCGGAAGGTTTGATAATCCTCGAAGGATCGACAGCGATGCTGGCGATGGTAATTTTTCGCTTGTTTTTAAGGCAGAAGATAGATCTAAAAAGAATAGAGCAGTAATTTTAAAATTTTATAATCCATTACAAATGGGAGATTCTTATAGACTGGAATGTTTTCAGAGAGAGTCAGACATGCTCAAAAAACTTCATGGACAAAGAAACATCTTGCCGCTGATTCAGGAGAAAGTTTCCTTCACGGTTACTTTAGAAGCTGAAACAAAAGAAGGAAAAATTCAGGTTCCATGGCAGTATATGTATTATGTAACTCCAGCGGCAAAAATGAGCGTTAAAGATTATATTTATAATGAAAGATCAACAAATTATTTGCATAAAATTTTAATTTTTAGGGAGATGTGCAAGGCTATTCAAAGAATACATGCTCAGCAAATTTGCCATCGCGATGTCAAGCCGGGTAATTTTCTGATTTATAAGAGCAGATATTTGTGTTTAAGTGACTTTGGAACGGCAAGACCTTTTGGAGAACGAAGCAATCCAATAATAGAAAATTACTCTGGTCCAGTTGGGGATTTGCGTTATTCTGCCCCAGAGATTTTGTGCGGATTGCATTTTCAAGATGTGTGTAATTATAGAGCAGATATATATGGATTAGGAGTGGTATTATTTGAATTGTTTACAAAAAATGTTTTAGGAACAATAGTTTTTAATGATAGGAATGATTTAAGCGTACATTTTCATACTATACCAGAACATAATAGGGAAGAAATTTACTTTGAGGTAATTGATACTTTTTCAAGAGATAGAGTTTTGCCAAGCATTCTAGATATTGATAATACAATCCCTAAAGTTATAGCAAGAGAAGTGGATGTTCTATATAAAAGCATGGCTGCTATTGATTACAGAAAAAGGGAGGCAGATTTTAAAAAAATTTTTACGAAGATAAACTTGTGCGAAAAAATTATTAGATACCAGAAGCAGTACGAAATCTGGAAACAAAAAAAATCCCAAAAGAAAAGCGAGGGAGTGTAATGCAATTATTGAATATCGAAAAGCGAAAAGATGAGGAAAAATTTATCCTAAAGGAGCAACTTTCTATTAAAACAGCCTCAGCGAGTCCCTTTGAGCAAGATGAAAATCTTATTTTGTCGGGAGATTTTAAATCGCTTACAAAGGGCAGTACTAAGCATTACGCGCAATATGCAACTTTTTTAAACTTAGAAGATGGAAAACAAAACATTGATTTTCAGGATAATCAAATTGAAAATGCGCTTAAAGATTTAAAAAAATATCCCAGTAATCCATTTTTACTCAATAATTTAGGATTAGCGTATTTAAATAATAGAGAATTTGATAAAGCGCTTAGCGTATTTAAGCAAGCCATAGATGTAAAGCCAGATTTTTTGGTAGCGATTTTAAACGTTGCATTTTTACATCTTGCAAAAAATGAAATTGTCAAAGCAAAGGATATTTATTTAGAGTTGCTTAAAACCTATCCGGATGATATTCGGGTTTTAAAGAATATAGGTAACATATATTTTGGTGAAAAAAAACTTAACGAATCACGTGAAATTTTCAAAAAGGTTATTAGAATTAAACCAAAAGATATTGCGTCTAGAAACAGATTAGCACTTATTCACTTGGTGGAAGGGGATGCTAAAAGCTCTATCGGTGAATTAAGAAACTGTTTGCAAATAAAAAGCGATATTCCTGCAATTTATAATAACTTAGGCATTGCTTATGGTGCAATGGGGGCGTTTAAAAAATCTATACAAGCTTTTAACACGGCTTTAAAATTATCCCCTTATTATGTTGGAGCTGTGCAGAACTTATCGATTGCTTTAAAACAGAAAGGAAATATACAAGAATCCATAGAGCTTCTTGAAAACTTTTTAGTAAAGCAAGAAAACCTTAAGGCAAGAGAAATGCTTGCAAGATTCTATCTTGAGAATGGGCAACATCAAAAGTCTCTTAACGGTCTAGGGAAGATAATTTCACTTGCTGAAAAAAGAGGTGTCTCAGAACGGGAGAAAGCTGTTTGGTATAATAACATGGGTGTTGTATATCATTCGTTTAAAAAATTTGAAGAAGCTCAAAAACATTATTTTCTTTGTATAGAAAAAGAGGGGTATGTAAATCCAATAGTCTTAAACAATATTATAGATTTATTTTTTGATTTAGCAAAGCTTGATGAGGTTAAAAAACATCTTGATATCTATAATAAAAGTTTTGGAGAAAAAGGGCTCTATTTGTATAACCTATCAAGATATAATTATTTTAAAGGAGAAATAGAGGTTTCAGTAAAGAATATGATTTTATTTTTAGAAAAAGAGAAGAAATTTGCTCCAGCATATGCATTTCTTAGTCATATTTGCTCAGAAAATTTACAAGATTATGTAAATGCAATAGAAGTAAATAAAGAGGCCGTCAAGAATATGCCTAAAGACATGGGGGCGATAAATAATTTAGCGTATAATTACTTAATGAATGGACAGACAAAAGAGGCTGCCGAGCTATTAGATACAGTTAAAGAAATTAATGATAATGAATTTTTGATTGCTACCAGAGGGTTGTTAAATATTAAACAAGGACATATAACTGAAGGACAAAGATTATATAATTTAGCTTCTAATCAAGCTAGAAACGAGTTTTTAAAAAGACAAATAATTCAAAAAAAATTCATAGAGTTTGCAAAATATAATTTTGGAAAAGGGGATAAAGAAGAGGCATTAAGACTTTTAGAAAAAGTATTAGCAGTAAAAATTAAATATAGCATATATACCGAACAAGCAAAACTATTATTTAAAAAATACAACGAAAAGTAACTTATTTTCTGATAGATTAAATTTAAATCGCTGAATTTGTGTGCAGAGAGTTGAAGTAGTAGTTAGGAAGCGAAATAATTGTTTGTAGTGCTCACCAAAGAGATAACTCTCTTTTGCATATATATCTCAAGGAATATATGTTAAGTGAGACTTTGAGCGATTGGCGGAATGGAAGACGCGCTAGTTTACCAAACTAGTGAGCGAAAGCTCGTGGGGGTTCGAGTCCCCTATCGAAAACAAGAGTCCTTTTGGACATTTAAATAAAAGATAGAGATAAATAGGTAGCAAGTGCTCTTCTAAAATTTTCATTTCTAGGGAAAGTGGCGAGCGCTGCTGAAGGCGACTGATCTCGGGGAGACAGATGCCGAAAGCGCGCGAGCTCTGGAAGATGAGTCTGCCCGTGGCGGCACGGAGTATTGTACATCTTAGAGAGCCCAGGGAAGTACGAGCCTGGGACGAGCATTCCTTTTAACGGCGGCGGCTTTTTTATCCCGCCAGAGGCGGGATATTTTAGAGCTTGGCTCGGGCGAGGACTTTATCCCTTGACATCTCTTTATGTCAAGGGTACAGACTCATCGTTGCTTGAATTACTCCCTAGGGAGCGATCTGCCAGCGACTGAGGACGAAATGTCCGAGGAAGTGCCGAGCTTTCCACAGGTCGGCCGAGCGTTGTAGTGAGCTGAAGCCCCCTCCGTGAGGGACGTTGTCCCAACAGGGACTAACGTCCACCTGAGGCGAACGGTCGAATTCAATCCCCAAGTAGCCCCGCACGCGAGCGACAAACAAGCGCCCGTCTCGCCGCATCATGTGGCGGCCGAGGTCTCGCCAATCTTTTTGGCGGAAGTGGTGCGGGGCGGGGCAATGTTATAAAAGGTTCGAAGTTCATCCAGGACGCACCGCCATCCGTTTCGTCTTCGTTGTTTGCGAAGATTCAGGATAGATAAACTTTGCCGAAAGCAAGCTCTTCGCCGGAGGAGTGCTCTCAAAGAAGATAGGCTTCGCCGGATTGGCGGTTCGTGATAAAATAAAAAGCATGGAATATGTATATATTCTCAAGAGCAAAAAAGATAACAGCAAGCAATATGTTGGAATAACAAGCGATTTAAAGCGCCGTTTAAACCAACATAATAATGCAAGAAGTAATCATTACACCTATAAATATGCGCCGTGGGAAATAGAAACCTACATTGCTTTTCGAAGTAAGAACTTGGCGAAAGAATTTGAAGCCTATCTTAAAAGTCATTCAGGAAGGGCATTTCTCCGAAGAAGACTGATTGTTGAGTAAGTGTTTTAATCCGGCGGAAATTATCTTCTTTGATTGTTCTTGAACATTGAAGACGGATCACTCTCCGCCATTTTTTGGCTAAGCCAAAAAATGGCGGGATCTCGCCAAAGGCGGATCCGCCAGAAATAGAAAATCCCTGTTTTTGCAGGGGTTTTTTATTTCTGAGAGTTGTTTGAAGGATTCGAACCGAAAAAGAGGATTTTAAGGGGAAAGATTGTTTTCTCCTATCGGCGAAATGAACTTCCTGCGGAAGGAAGGGGAATATTAATAATGAGATAAGATTTATGGAATATTATGAACATAAATCTGTTATCGAATTAATCCCAAGCACTCAAAATGTTTATCGTCTTTAGATAGGGAAGGGGAAACCATAAGGGTTGCCCATTAAGGAGCGCAAGGTTGAGCACGGCCTTGCATTACAAGGGTTAGCGGAAACCGGAAGCGACAGGTTCGGCGAAGCGTAAATCCTTCACTCTCCGCCATCCGTTCGTCTTCGCAAAGATTAGCTTCGCCGAATTTTTTATCTACGCCGGAGGAGCGCTTT
>JAKLQT010000077.1 GCA_022013205.1 Candidatus Omnitrophota bacterium
AGATTGCGCGAAAAGCAGTGAATTTGCGCTTAAAAACAATACTGCCAAAACAACCATAACAATCAAACATAACTTCTTTTTTCTCATACTTCCTCCTTTTTTCCTACGTAATTACACTGAATACAAGTTCTAGCCTCAGTTTTTCTGTTACTCAGTTACCTTTGTTTTTATGTAAAAAATTTTCAATTTCCGCCCTGATTTTATCGAATTCTGTTTTGGCATTGTTGTAAGAATATTCCACCTTAAACTTTTCTGCCACAACCGCGTCAAGCTCAACCTTAAGCTGGGTATAGCTGCCTGTAAGATCAAGTACCATCGCGTCTTTTTCTTCAAGCAGCTGCCTCAGCCTGGCCAATTCCATCCCGCTGTATTTGTTTCTTCCTTCGTAGTCTTTTAGTTGCGCGGTTATCTGCGTCTTTTCTTCAACCTGCCTGTCAAGCTCAAGGCGCAGCTGCTCAAGCTCACGTGCTATTTTATCAACTTTCATAGAAACAGCTTCTTTTAATCTGAGGACTTTATCATACTCCGCCTTTGACTGAGTGTATTCTGTTTCCATAACATTTACCTCACCGGCAAGTTTTTTCCTTTCACCTTGAAGCTCATCAAGCCTCAGCTTTATGTTTTTAAATTCGTCATTCATATTCTGGGCTTCATTGGAAATCAGCGCCAGTTTATTTTTCAATTCTTCATAAACCCTTTTCGCTTCTATATATTGTTCTCTTTTAGCCAGGAGATCCTCTACTTTTTCCCCTAATGCCTGGCGTCTTCGAATCTCTTCATCCAGCGCGCTCTGCAGCTGATCAAGTTTAGCCAGGATTTCATTGATCTTTTGCTCTACTTTTGACTTTTCACCTTTAGATAAATACAGTTCTTCCCGCATTCTTTTAAGCTCATATGTCAATTCCTCAATCCGTGAAGCAACATTTTCTTTATCTTTTATAGTTTCATTAACTATTCTGTCAATAAGATAATCTGACTCCCTGCCTTGCACAGCGGGAACAGGCCTTGATTTTGTCCTTACCTCAGGCGTTATTTTCTGCGCTATTTCAGATTTGCTTATTAACTGGGGCACAGGCTCCTTTTTCTCCCTGCCCTTCTTTTTTGTCCTTTTAAGGAATGTTTTAAAAAAGCCGCGCCTTTTTTTCTTTTCTGGTTTTACCTCTGCTTTTTTCTCAACAGGCTTTTCACTTTTAAGCAGATCTGCCGAGACATAGCTCTTTTCTTGCGTCAATGAAGTTTTCGGACTATATGTATCCCCGGAATAATCGGTAGATTCTGACTTGCGGTATGTTGTTGGCGCCGGAGTTTCTTTTTCCTTTAAAACTACTATAGGCGGAGTAAGTTCAACTGCCTTCTGCTCTATATCAAGAGCTTCTTCTTGTTTAGCTGGCCCTACACCCGCTGCAGTCCCGATATTTAAATCGATAACCGACCTGCTCTGATTAATATTATAATCCGCAGCCTTATTTAAATTGATCGCCAGAAAATCAAGAGCGTAATACTCTTCGCCTGTTATAGTAATCTTTTCATTGTCGCCTCTAACCAGGCTTACCTTTTCCACAGGACTGCCGTTAACTTCTATCACGGAAGGAAGCTTAGTGTAGACAGTACCCAGGAAATCAAGCACAATATAATTCGCCGGGCTTTCATCGTTTTTAAATGTTTCAATTTGCAATGTCTGATTGGAAGTAATTGAAATTTTCACTAAACTATCCCGCGTATCGACAACAATATCTTTAATAATTGCAGGCGCAGCTACGGCAAGATTTGAAAAGACAAAAATACTTAGGATCAAAATCCATAAAATCAATAATTTACTCTTCATGCCCCCCCCTATTTTGTGTGCGGTTTAAATTAGCGGATTAAAGTTTAATAACTTTTGCATCCAATACATTTTTACATTGCCTTATCTGCTCTAAGACTTCTTCCGAAATCTCATCATCAACATTCAGCACTACCATTGATTCTTCCCCAGGCCCCTTCCGGCTGAAATTCATGGCCGCAATATTGATATTATTTTCACCTAAAATAGTCCCTATGCGGCCGACAAGGCCGGGAGAATCAAGGCTCCGCGTAATCAGTATATTGCCTTGCGGTATTGTATCTATATAAAATTCATTAATCCTGATAATTCTCTGTTTATTTTTAGTAAAGAGCGTCCCGCACACCAGGCTCTTACCTTTGTTTGTCTGGACCTCAACACTAATAAGATTTGAAAATTGCTCAATTTCAAGAACCTTGGTCTCCTTAATAATAATATTTCGTTCCCTTGCTATAAACGGAGCGTTAACATAGTTTACCGATTCTCCTAAGATATTTTCCAACAATCCTTTAATAAGCGCGATGGTAATCGGCTTTACTTCGTGATTTATTACTTCTCCACTATATATTATACTTACTTGTTTAATATGTCCAGAAATAATCTGTGATTGAAAGCTTCCCAGTTTTTCCGCGAGCCTTATATAAGGCTCAAGAATACGGCAGGCCTCGTTTTCAACACAAGGATAATTCAACGCGTTGCGGATACCCTTTCCTTCTAAAAGATCCGCTACCTGTTCCGCGACCTCAACCGCGACATTAACCTGCGCCTCCTCGGTAGCCGCCCCCAAATGCGGCGTAGCAATAACACAATCAAGTTCCAGCAGCCGGTTTTCCGTCGGCGGTTCGTTTTCAAAAACATCAAGCGCCGCACCAGCAACAGTTCCGTTTTCTATGGCCTCAAGCAACGCTTTTTCATCAATAATCCCGCCTCTGGCGCAGTTTATAATTTTTATGCCTTTTTTCATTAAGGCAAATTCCGGCCTTGAGATCATATGTTCTGTTTCACTGGTCAACGGAGTATGCACTGTTAAAAAATCAATTCTTTCAAACAAATTTTTAAGTTCCACCAGTTCTATTTCAAATTTCTCAGCCTTTTTTTCAGACAGGAAAGGATCATAAGCACTAACCTTCATGCCGAAAGCCTGAGCTATGCGCGCGACCTCTATCCCGATTCTGCCAAGGCCGATAATGCCTAACCGTTTACCGTACAATTCACGGCTCATAAATTTTTTTCTGTCCCACCGGCCGTTTTTAATGGAAAGATTAGCCTGCGGAATATTACGGTTTAAAGCCAGCAACATGCTTACGGTATGCTCCGCGGTGGAAATAGTATTGCCCCCCGGGGTATTCATGACCAGAATGCCTTTTTTTGTCGCAGCCTCTATATCTACATTATCAACTCCCACTCCGGCACGGCCGATGACTTTAAGCTTTTTGGAGGCATTGATAATTTCCGCGGTCGCCTTTGTTCCGCTGCGGATAATCAAAGCATCATAATCGGCGATAATCTGTTTTAATTCTTCCGGCGAAAGCTTAGTTTTGACATCAAAAGCAATGTTTCTTTCTTCTAAAATCTTTAGGCCTTCAGCAGAGAGAGGATCGCTTATTAGAATTCTCATGATTTTACTCCGATTTTAAAAGTTCCTTTTGGGCAGGAAATCAGCTCTTTTTTTTCTCTTTCTGGCTGTTGTCAATAACAACATCAACCAATCCATACTCACGCGATTCCTCCGCACTCATGAAAAAATCCCTGTCGGTATCATTGGCGATTTTATCTACCGGCTTTCCTGTATGCTTACTTAAAATAGCGTTAAGATTATCCCGCATTTTCAGGATCTCTTTAGCCTGGATACTAATATCAGACGCCGCTCCCTGTGCACCTCCCCATGGCTGGTGGATCATTACCCGGGCATTAGGAAGCGCGAATCTTTTTCCCTTTGTCCCCGCTGCTAAAAGAACAGCGCCCATGCTTGCGGCCTGGCCGACACAGTAAGTATTTACATCGCAATTAACAAACTGCATTGTATCATAGATCGCAAGCCCCGCGGTAACGATTCCGCCTGGAGAGTTAATGTAGATATTAATATCTTTGTTTTGATCATCCATCTGCAAAAAAAGCATTTGAGCAATAACCAGATTCGCTACGTTATCATCAATAGTTGTGCCGATAAAAACAATTCTATCTTTCAGCAATCTTGAATAAATATCAAACGCACGCTCTCCCCTATTAGTCTGTTCAACCACCATGGGAACCAAGATTTGATTTTTCACACTCATACTCCCCTCCTAAGTTTAATTTTACTTGCCTGTTACATCTTCTATGACAGCGTTATCAATAAGAAAACCGATTATCTTTTCTTCCCATACCTCCCAATGCATGCTTTCGAGCATCTTATTTTTCTGCAAATATTTAATTAAATCTTCTTTTTTCTGGTTATACACGCGTGCCATAACTTCAATATGTTCGTTCATTTCACCTTCGCTAACCTCAATATTTTCTTTGCCGGCAATATCTTCAAGCAGGAAAAAACTTCTCACCTGTTTTAAAGCTTCATTTTTTAATAAATCTTTCATTTTTTCAAGTTCAGCTTCAATCTGAGCGTCATTTACCCCCTGCTGTTTAAGTCTTTGAGCCGATGTTTCTTTAAGGGCCTGTTCTCTTTTATCTACCAGCGCCTGAGGAACATCTATGGGCATAACTTCAACAAGATGGCCGATCACCTGCGCCTTAGCTGCCTGTTTATTCTGCGTTTCTTTTTCATGGGTCAGATCATCTTTGATCTGAAGTTTCAGCTCCTGGAGTGAATTCTTGCCTATCTTTTTGGCAAACTCATCATTTACTTCCGGAAGCTTCTTAGCTTTGATCTCCTTAACTGTGATATCAAATTGAGCGTTTTTCCCGGCCAGTTCCGCGAAATGAAACTTTTCAGGAAGCTTGATATCGAATTTTCTGTTTTCCCCTGCTTTAATACCTTCGATTTTTTTGGAAAGGCAGGGCAAAAACATTTCTTCATCTACCCAAAGCCATGCATGTTCTTTTTTATCTATCTGTTTACCTTCAACCTCATAGCTGTAATCACAGATTATGTAATCTCCGATTTTTACGCCTCTTTTTTCCTCAACCAAAAGAAATTGAGCATAACGGTCCTGCAGATATCCGACGACTTTATTGATATCAACTTCAGTTATATTTACTTTTTCTTTTTTTACTTTTATACCTTTGTAATCTTTAAGAGTAATTTTTGGACGAATGTCAACCTTTGCCTTAAACGTAAGTTTTTCATCTTTTGTGAAATTGACATCTGAAATATCCGGCATAGATACAGGCTGGATATTTTCTTTTTTTATCGCCTCATGATACGCATCGTTAAGAACATTGGTTAAAACTTTATCATTGGCTTTATCGGAAAAATGTTTTTCCAGAACTTCCTGCGGAGCTTTCCCTTTTCTAAATCCCGGAATTTGTGCTGTTTTTTTTAACTCCTTATAACACTGAATGAATTCTTCCTGAACAACTTGCTTAGGAACTTCGATTTCCAGTGTTTTCTGACATTTCGCGGATTCTTTAACTTTTACTTTCACGTATACTCACTCCTTACTGTATCTTATCACTTAGCCTGTATTCCCGCATAAGCAGGCTTTTTTTAACATAAAAAAAATGCGGGAGAAAATTTGGAGCGGTCCCTCTTCGCTCCTTTAGTACATTTTTCACGTTAAGCTTCGCCGGACTCTATTGTTTTCATCCTTAGAATCAGGCGTAGCCTACCTTCTTTGTGAGCGCCTGATCGGCGAAGGCTGATGGAGCGGTGGATGGAGCTCAAACGTCGTGGCCACCTTCCGCTAACCCTTGTAATACAGGGCCGTGCTCAGGCGGCTCACTCCTTAAAGGGGCACCCGACGTTTCCCCTTTAATATTTCCCCTCCCTCTGCAGGAAGTTCCACTCGCCGATAAGGGGAAACAATCTTTCCCCTTAAAATCCCCTTTTGGGTTCTCCCCCCCCAGCAGGGATATATTTTTTGGAGCGGTGGATGGGGCTCGAACCCACGACATTCTCCTTGGCAAGGAGACATTCTACCACTGAATTGCCACCGCTAATTTAAGGTTTATTTAATTATCAAGTGCTTTTAAGTCCGCACTTCTGCTTAGTTTTCTTTATCTATTGCAAAATTTGCTCACCTCGTCGGCTTCGCCTCGCTCGATGTAAATTCGCACAATAGTTTATATTCACTTCGTTCCATAAACTATGTGCTCATTTATGGTGCGGACGGAGAGACTTGAACTCTCATCCCATAGGGATACGGTCCTAAGCCGTACGCGTATGCCAATTCCGCCACGTCCGCCCGAGAATACATATAAACTGCTTTTCCCTATCAAAGAACTTTACGTCAGGTAAATTCCTCTATTACTGGTCCCTTGACTCACTTTCGCTCGCTCTGGATCATCCGACTTTATGGTTTACCATGAGCAAGTAGCCCCAAGGCTACGAGTCGAATGGTGGGCCATGAAGGACTCGAACCTTCGACCTTGACATTAAGAGTGTCCTGCTCTACCAGCTGAGCTAATGGCCCGAATGTGTATTTTAAAATTAAAAAATAATTATAACAAAAAACAAAACTTAGGTCAACCTTTTGCTTGTGGAGTTTACCCATTTTTTAAAATCACACCACAACTTCATGCGAAGCAGATAAGGAGAATTGTTTTTGCGGCTTTACCCCGCCAATATACCCATAGTTTATGTTCACTCCGTTCCATAAACTATCTGCTTATTTATGGCGCGCCCGGAGGGACTCGAACCCCCAACCCTTTGGTCCGAAGCCAAATGCTCTATCCATTGAGCCACAGGCGCGTTAAAAACAGTATTCAGAAGTCAGTCAACAGACAACAGAATAAAGATAAAAACTTTTAGGTATAATCTAAATCTGTTTTCTGTCCTCGGTTTTCTGTTTTCTCTATTTAATTAATCAAAAAGTTTTTTTGCCAAAGCGGCAATCCTTTTCCCCAGGCGCTTGCAATTAAGCCGAGCCCGTTCATCAGGAACGCCTATTGCTACCGGCCCATAATGATCGCCTTTAGGATCACCCTGAATGATCATACCATGTATTAAAAATGTATTTATTATATCCAGAATCGTTGTTTCGTTGCCCCCGCCTATATTAGCTGAGGAAGAAAAAGCCGCACCCAGCTTTCCATCAAGCTTTCCATGCAGCTTAACACTCTCATCAAGCAGCTTTTTAACCTGATAAGCCATTGTGCCGTAATATGTGGGGGAACCAAACACAAAAATATCATACGAAACAAGGGTATCAACACTAACCTCCTCTATAATGGGTGTATCGACAATAATACCCTCATTAACAAGAGAAGCAGCGATATCCTCTGCCATTTTTTTTGTGTTTCCTGAACCCGAATAATAACTCACAAGTGCCTTGGCCATAAATAGTTCCCTTGATAAAAAAATAATCGATTTGTTTTGTAGATAATTTTATATTATCCCGGGCGCACGCAAGGGGCGCCCCTACGATATTGATATTTGTTTTTCCGATACGCTGGTTTTTATGATTTATAACTTGTAACTTATCACTCGTAATTCGTAACTCGTATTAGTTATTGCTTGCCAAAAATATTTGTTGGATATAACGAGAGATCAAATTACAGTGCTCTTCCTTTATATTCATAAAAAAAAGTCCGATGTCATAAGAATCACATCCGGGCAGTTCCTGCTCCGGATCTATTCTGACAATAACCGCATTGGTAGTAATTTTTTTTTCTATCTTCTTATTATCCTCTATAATCGGAATGCTCATCTTTAATTCAAGCTTTGTCATCACAGGAAGAAAACAATTAACCCGGCAATAAACCCCTGCGCAGCTTATATTTTTAGTCGTTGTTTCAAGCTTAATCCCGTCTGAGCTGAGTTTAAGCGGCAGTTGGACATCAAAGCGCCGGTTAACTCTTCTCTCAAAATTTTTATTTTGATCACTCATTTTAATTTAAATGTTTTAGTTCTTCTATTTCAACGTCAAGAATACAGGCAACCGATTCAAGTTCCTCAATGGCCTGATTTAACACCCTGCGGAAATGCTCTGCCTTCAAATGCGCTTCTTCTAAGCTGGTAAGATCATCGACCATCTTTTTCAGTCCTCGAAACATTTCCCTGATTTCCCTGGCCTCGCTTAAATTGCGTTGTTTTACGAATTTTACTATCATCGCCTTGTCGTCTTCGCTGACATCAGAAAATCTGATCCCAAGGTTATACTTACCTTCACTTTGACGCATTAAAGGATCAATCCGTACCACCTCCGCGGCACATTTGATCGTATTTTCTATTCTCTTTCTATTAAAAAACAAAGGTATATCCATTTTAACATTTAATTTCGTTTTCAAAGGGATAAACTTATCTATCTGGCAAAAAATTCCACCGCAGCTTATGTCTTTTATCCGGGCTTGGATCTTAAAATCATCGCTTGAGATATCAAAACAAAAATCAAGTTTATACCTTCGCTCCGCTCTTTTATTATGACTTATGAGGGTTTCTTCCATTTTTACTCCAAATTTTTAAGTTCGTTTATTTCAAAATCCAGAATATGCGCGACAGTATCAAGTTCTTCAACCGCCCGGTCAATAACCCTGCGGAAATGCTCCGCGGTCGGATGGCATTCCTCTACCTCTATAAGCCTTGCCGCCATTTGCTTCAATTCTAGATAAATTCGCTTTAATTCCTTTGCTTCTTTTGTATTTTTCTTTTTAATATATTTTAAAAGAAGGCCCTTGTCCGCTACCCTCAGGTTTAAAAATTCAATTCCTATATCGTAATCGGCGTTTCTGCAGGGATTAGGCGGAATTATGTGTACTACCTTTGCCGGACAGTTTATTGTTTTATTTACCTTGTGAGCATCTATTGTAAAAGAAATTTTCATGTTTACTTTTATTTCAGTTTCCTTTGGTATAAACCTGTCCACTTTACAGTAAAGGCCGGTACAGCTTACATTCCTGGTCTGTGTCTGGATGCAGAAATCTCCCAAAGTGATTTCCAGAGGAAGCATTAAAATAAATCTTGGATGCCTTCTGTTTTCAGAGCTTTGACTGCAATTATTTATCATATTAACGCCAATTTAATTCTTATGCCGCGGCTTTCTGCTGTGCTTCTTCTTTTTTCTTAGCTTCTTTATCTTTAAAAGTTTTCCAGCATTTTTTGTTGCAGAAAAACTTCATGTTGCGATAATAGCGCATCTTTGCTACCGGCTTCTTGCATTCGCCGCAATTCTTGGGTATTTCTACCTTCTGAGGTGTTTTATCTTTTGCCGCTTCCTTCGGCACTTCCGCTGCCGTTTCTTTCAGCGACTGTACTGCTACCTGTGAAACTTGCTCTGCTGCTGCCTCTTCTTGCTCTTCCTGCTTATTTTCGTCAGTCATGACTCGTCTACTCCTCTCTTTCTAATTTTCCTTGATTTATCAATATCATCAATGTTTTTTAAAGCGATAAAGTATTACACTTCTCTAATCATTATTTTTTATAATCGAATTATTATGACTATTGAGCCCCCATAAAGTTTCCTTCACAGGGGCCAATAATTAACTATTTATGAACTTGATTTATATTACTTTATTTTTTCTTTTTACGTCTTGCCATCTTAGCACGAGAAACATCTCCCTGCTTATCAATGAAATACAGATAACCTTCTTCTCTTGTGATCCCGGTTTTTTCTACCTTAGAAGGTTTGCCGCCTTTTTTTCCGCCTCTTGCCATTTTTGCTTTGGAAATATCACCCTGCTTGTCTAAATAGTAGAGATATCCTTTTTCTCTCTGAAGCCCCACCTTTTGTACTTTGTCTGCCATGATTTCACCTCCCTCCTAATAATAAATTTTTACACGATCGATTCTATCTTTTGGAGTTTATGAATCGGGCAAATGACCGATCGTATGATTGTTCATCCACCTTATTAAAAAAACACGCGGGTAATTGATCCATCTTTCTGTGATAATGCAGACATTCACAGCAGCTCCCTTTACGGGAACACGGATCATATGTACAGTTGCACATTGCCAGATTTCTTTCTTTATTTTTACAATCCACAATCTTCTCCCGAATAGCTGAAATTATTTTCAGGTCCCTATTTTTATATTACTTAAGATACCGTCGAGTGTCCC
>JAKLQT010000078.1 GCA_022013205.1 Candidatus Omnitrophota bacterium
AAGAAAAAATTTAAATTTGACTTTCCTCTGATTGGCGTGCTCACTGACTATGCGCCGCATTCCTACTGGATGTACGATAATGTAGATGCCTATATTGTTCCTAATGAAAAAACCAGGGAGCGCTTTCTGAACAGCGGGATCAAGAGCAGTAATGTTTTTCCGTTAGGGATACCGATAAGCGCGAAATTCTCCGGAAAAACCAATAAAGAATCCGCGCGCAGAGTGTTAAGATTAGATGACAATAAGCCTACTCTTTTAATCATGGGAGGCGGCCAGGGGTTAGGGCCTATTGAAGACCTTATATATGCGATTAATACGATCGAAAATCCTCTCCAGGTTATTGTAGTTTGCGGGACCAATAAAAAATTAAAGAAATGGCTCGAAAAAAGAAAGCTGCTTTTTAGAAAAAAAATGACGATTTTAGGATATACCAGACAGGTAGAAATGCTTATGGGAATATCAGATATTATAGTTACAAAACCGGGCGGCCTTACTACGGCTGAGGCGCTCGCGAAGAGCTTACCTATTGTTATTATTAATCCTATCCCCGGGCAGGAAGCAAAGAATACGGAATTTTTACTTGAGGAAGGTGCCGCGGTTAAAGCTAAAAGCCCTCTTGACGCGGCGGTTTTAATTGAGAAATTGCTGAATAATACTGAGGAGCTGAAAAAGATGAAAGCCGCGGCCCGAAAGCAGGCCCAACCGTATTCAGCGTCGAAAATAGTAGATCTGGTTGAGAAACTTCTAAAACAAAAAGACAGATAAATGATAATGTATTTATTATATAGATTAGGACAGTGGCTTGCTTTAAGCTTACCCCACGCGCTTGCCTATAGAGTGGGTGTTATTTTAACAAGTTTTAAATATATTTTTTGTTCAGGCGAAAGAAAGGCCATGCGCAAAAACCTGGAAGTTATTTTAGGGGAGAATCATCCGGGTATTAAAAAATATCCGGCACAGATATACGCTAATTTCGGCAGATATCTCGTTGATTTTTTTCGTGCCCGGAAGATAGACAAAAAGTTCATTGATAAGTTTGTAAAGATAGAAAACCTGGAATATATGGATAATGCCTTGAAAAAGGGCAAAGGCGTCATAGGCCTTACCGCGCATCTGGGCAATTGGGAATTGTGCGCGCAGATTCTCACCCGGCTGGGATACAAGATGAACGCTATCGCGCTTACTCATAAGAATTCCCGAATAGATGATTTGTTTTCCAGGCAAAGGCAGCTTACAGGGATAAAGGTTATTCCTGTTGGGATGAGTGTGCGTAAATGTTTTTCGGCTTTAAGGAAAAATGAAATAGTCGGTATATTGGGAGACAGGGATTTTTCCGGAGAAAACGGGATTTTTGTCGATTTTCTTAACCGTTCATTTATGGCTCCTTTAGGGCCCGCGGTGCTGAGTTTGCGTACCGGCGCGGCAATTGTTCCGGCATTCGTTATCAGGGATGAAAAAGATGAGCGTTATTTCAGATATATTTTTAGTGAGCCTATATATCCTGAATATAGCGATGATGAAAAAAAAGACATTAAGCAGCTTACAATTAAATACATAAAAGTTATAGAAAAGTTTGTGAAGCTTTACCCGCAGCAGTGGTTTGTTTTTCATGAATTTCAGAAGGCAGAAAAAATAGAAATACTTTAGAGTCGCGAAACTATGAAAGTTTGTGTTTTAGTCCCAGCTTATAACGAAGAAGTAACTATCACTCAACTTGTGCGGGAGATCAGGAACAATGGGTTAGATCCGATAGTTGTTGACGACGGATCTACGGATAGTACCGCCTTAAGAGCTAAGGAGTCTCAGGCTCTTGTCCTCAGCCATCCCCGTAATCTCGGAAAAGGACAGGCATTAAGGACAGGTTTTAAGTATATCCGCGGCAGTGATTATGATGCTGTAGTAATTATGGATGCTGACGGACAACACCTGGCCTGTGAGATAAGTAAATTTATATCACACGCGGAAAAATCAAAAGCCGGAATTATAATTGGTAATCGCATGCGGGCACCTGTTGGCATGCCGCTGGTGAGAAGGATTACAAATCACCTGACTTCATATATCCTCTCTAAGGTTACCTCAGCCGATATTCCGGACAGCCAATGCGGATTCCGGCTGATCAAGACAGAAGTACTCAAGAAGTTAAATCTTTCCACAGTAAAATATGAGACGGAATCGGAGATCCTGATCGAAGCGGCAAAGAATAATTTTATTATTGAATCGATTCCGGTTAAAACTATTTATGCTAATCAGAAAAGCCGGATCAATCCTGTTGTTGATACGATAAGATTCTGGAGCTTGATAGGCAGAAATATGTTCAGGAAGAAGTAATAATGGATTTTGAAAATTCAAGAAAACGAATGGTAGATAGTCAGCTTGTGGAACGCGGCATAAAAAATGAGCGTGTTCTTTTTGTGTTTTTAAACATACCGAGGCATGAATTCGTTGCGCCTGAGTTAAGAGGTTCAGCATACGATGACCGCCCGCTGCCTATCGGCAGCGGCCAAACTATTTCTCAGCCGTACATGGCGGCGTTAATGACTGAATTACTGGAACTAACGGACAAGATGAAAGTTCTGGAATTAGGCACAGGCAGCGGTTACCAGGCATCCATTCTGGGGGCACTGGCAAGGGAGGTTTACTCTGTGGAGAGGATCGCCGGACTAGCGGAAACTGCTGCGGGGACATTGTATAGGCTTGGAATTAAAAATGTGCATATAAAAATTGCCGACGGAAGTATCGGCCTGGAAGAATTCCAGCCTTATGACGCGATTATGGTCACTGCCGGAGCACCCCGAGTGCCGCAGGCATTGCTTGATCAGTTGAAAGACGGAGGCAGGCTGGTGATACCGGTCGGCAACAGGTTTTCTCAGGAATTGAAGTGTTTGCGGAAAAAGGGCGGCCAAATAGTAGAAACAAAATCGTGCGGCTGTGTTTTTGTGCCGCTATTGGGTGAACAAGGATGGAGCGTAGATAATGAGTGAATGGTTTTTAAGTGTTTTGGGAAATTTACCGCCGCAATGGCTTGTGGTTATTGTTTCAGCAATGCCGGTTTCGGAATTAAGAGGAGCAATACCGATCGGGATTATGCTCGGGCTTACTCCGGCCAAGGTTTTTGTGCTGGCAATCCTCGGAAATCTTATCCCGGTATTGCCGTTATTATATTCACTTGAGCCGGTTTCAGAAAAGCTGCGTAAATTTTCATTCTTCAAAAAGTTCTTTGACTGGCTGTTTGAAAGAACCAAAAAAAAGTCAAAGATAATCGAAAAATATGAGTTAATAGGATTGATCATCTTTGTCGCGGTACCTCTGCCTATGACCGGAGCATGGACAGGCTGCATAGCAGCATCAATGCTGAAGCTGGAAAAGAAACTTTCCTTTTTTGCTGTTGCCGCCGGAGTAGCTGTTGCCGCGGTTATAGTATCTGTTATTACATTAAGCGCTAAAGGGTATTTCGCCAATGTCCGGTAAAAAATATGTTCAGGTAGCGGTTAATCTGCCGCTTAGTGATGTTTTTGATTATTCAGTGCCTGATGCTTTGCAGGATTCCATTGAGATCGGAAAACGTGTCCGGGTGCCTTTTAGAAATAGAACGATCGTTGGTTTTATTGTCAAGATCAGTGAGCACACCGCAATCCCCCGCACAAGAGATATAAAAGAAATCATTGATCAGGAGCCCTTATTGTCGCAGGATTTGCTTACTCTCACCAGATGGATGGCAGACTATTATTTCTGCTCATGGGGAGAAGCGATAGAGGCTGCGGTAGCCGGCCCGTTTAAAGGGGGTAAAACCTTTGTACGCTTAAGAAAGTCCACAGAGCCTTTAAGGCAAATAAAAGAAAGCCCTGAGGCCATTGAACATGTACTTAACGCGCATCAGGATAGGGCGTTGACGCAAATAAGTAAGTGTCTGCATGATGAGTTGTTCGGAGTTTTTCTTCTGCACGGGATAACTGCCAGCGGCAAAACAGAGGTATATTTCGTTGCTATAGAACAAGCCTTTAAAAAAAACAAAGAAACAATTGTTTTTGTACCGGAAATCGCCCTTACGCCGCAAACACTTGAACGTTTTATAAACAGGTTCGGGAAAGAAAAAGTAGCTGTTATTCACAGCCGGTTGAGCAAGGGAGAAAAATTTCTGGAATGGCAAAGGATAAAGCAGGGAGATGTAAAAATTGTTATAGGGGCGCGTTCAGCTATTTTCAGCCCATTAAAAAATTTGGGATTAATTATAGTTGATGAAGAACATGAGAATACTTATAAACAGGAAGATGTCCCAAGATACCATCTTGTAAACACGGCGATAAAACGCGCTCAAATATCAAACGCGGCCGTAATATTAGGCAGTGCTACCCCATCGCTTGAATCGACCTACGCGGCAAGAAGAAACGAATTTAAGTTCATTGAACTGCCCCAGCGGATAAAGGGCAGCGATTTGCCGGCAGTGCAGATTATAGATATGCGGCAGCAGCGCCAAAGGGCAAAGCATCTGCAGGTGCTCTCAAAACTACTGGAAGATCATATTGCCAAATGCTTAAAAAATAAAGAACAGGTTATCCTATTTCTCAATAGAAGAGGATTCTCTACTTATGTGCACTGCTCGAAATGCGGACATATCATGCAGTGCCCGCGCTGCAATATCGCGCTTGTCTATCATTTTGACCTGAAAAAACTGGTTTGCCATCACTGCGGCTATCATGTAAAAACTCAAGAACTATGCCCGCAGTGCAGCGGTAATTATATGCGGTATTCCGGTACGGGTACGCAGAAAGTAGAGAGCGAACTGCATAGGCTTTTTCCAAACGCGAAAATCGGCCGCATGGATTCAGACGCCTTAAAGAAAAAAAACTCGCATTTTGAAATTTTTGATGATTTCAAGGAAAGAAAGATCGATATACTTATCGGCACGCAAATGCTCGCGAAAGGCCTTGATTTTCCAAACGTAACCCTGGTAGGGGTTATCTCCGCTGATGTAACTTTAAACCTGCCTGATTTTCGCGCTTCCGAACGCACGTTTTCACTGCTGACTCAGGCCGCGGGACGCGCAGGCAGGGGCAAGACAGCGGGCAAGGTTATAATCCAAACCTATACCCCTGGCCATTACGCGATTCAGTGCGCTATAAAGCATGATTATAATGATTTTTATGAGCAGGAAATGATTTTCAGAAAGCAGCTGGAACTTCCGCCGTACGCGCATATGATAAATATAGTTTTGCGTTCAAAAGAGGAAGAAAAGGCCGCGGCTGCCGCGCAGGCGCTTGCCAGGATTCTAAAACAAAAAAGCAATGCCTTTAAAATAAATATGCTTGGGCCTTCGGTTATGCCGGCGGCAAAATTAAGAGGTTATTTTCGTTATGGGATTATTATTAAAGATAAAGATGTTTTAAAGATAAACGCTATTTTAAAGGAAGCATTTAAAAGCTGGAAGGTTTCATCTAAAGTTAAGGTTGCCGTTGATGTTGATCCTTTGCGGGTGATTTGAGAATAAAGTATAGTGCCCGCTGTGCTTTGCAGTAGGAACGATCATCTATCATCCTTCGAGGTATTATGTCGCGGGTTTGATTTTGTCGAAGCCGTTATTAATAGTGCCGAGAGCGGAAATGTCTTTTATAATATTTTCCGCTTCGAAATCGCGTGGTGAGATATCAAGCAGTATTTTTGCTGTGGTTTTTGCTTTGACGTAGTTTTTGTTTTGGAAATACAAGCGCGCGAGAAGTTTTAATGCCGCGGGATTCATTTTATCAATAAAAATGATTTCTTCAAGGACAACAACCGCGTTGTTCGGGTTGTTTGCTTTATAAAAAAAAGCCGCAAGCCTGTGAAGCGCGGATATATTCGCGGGATTCAATAACACAATGCCTTCCTGCAGTTTAATGGCAGGATCAAATTTATTCTGCAGATAAAAATATGAGGCCTTTAGATTTAATAGCAGGATGGTTATTTTAGTCAAAACCAGCTTTATAATAGAAACGTTTTTTGACTTTTGGTTTTCTCTGGCTGCTTTTAGAAGGTAATGACGGCATTGTGTGAATTCCGGATAGCTTTCCAGGACGCCGCGCAGGAGTTCTATCGCATAGCCGTAATTATTTTTTTTAAGGGCTTGAAGCCCTTTTTGATAGAATTCATTATCCTGAGGATTGCTTTTTTGTTCCATATTTTGTATTGTAAAGTAAAAGCAGTAAACTGTCAATCAAACAAAACAGCGAATAGAGAAAAACCGAAAGACGATGGACGAACGCTTCGCTAGGATGAAGGACGAAAACCTAGGACACCAGTAAAAAGCAAGTTGACTGATAGCTGATGGTCGATGGCTAATAGTAAAACAGACAAAACATAATAAAATATGATATTTATTTGTAATTTATGGTTTTTAGTTTTGCATTTATTTAGTGTTTGGGGTTTAGAATTTTTAGTATTTTTAGTATTTGTTGCCCATAGGCCATTGACTATTAGCTATTGACCAATATAATACGCAAACGCGACAGCTAATAAGCTATTAATTAATCTTAAAAAGGAACTCCTATGAAAATAGTTTTTTTCGGTTCATCTTCATTTGCTGTGGCAAGCCTGCAGCTGCTTAAAACTGAGCATGAGATTGCAGCGGTTTTCACGCAGCCTGACCGGTCTAAAGGAAGACATTTACACATAGCCAAGACACCTGTTAAAATATGCGCGGAGTATAATAAAATCGAGGTTTTTCAGCCTGAGAGGATTAGTGATGAGCAGGTTGTCGCGATGCTTAAAAAGTTTCAGGCGGATATATTCGTTGTGGTAAGCTTCGGGCAGAAGTTAAGCCGCGAGGTGCTGGATATCCCGAGGCTTTATTGCGTTAATGTTCACGCTTCTTTGCTGCCTCGATACAGAGGGGCAGCGCCGATAAATCATGCTATTATGAACGGCGATAAGATTACCGGAGTAAGTATAATAAAAATGAATGAATTTATGGATGGCGGTGATATCATCTTAAGTAAAAGCCTTGAGATAGGCGATGATGATGCTATTATGCTTACGGAAAAGCTTGGAAAACTTGGCGCTCTGGGCTTACTTGAAGCGATGGAAATAATTGAAAAAGGCAAGGTTGAATTTATAAAACAAGAACAAGCGCAGGCCACCAAAGCCAATAAGCTTAAAAAGGCAGACGGCTGTATCAATTGGCAGGATAGCGCTGAGAGTTTGCGTAACAAGGTTAGAGGGCTGCTTCCCTGGCCTTGCGCGTATACTTATTATAAAGGAAAGTTTCTTAAGGTTCTTAAAAGCAAGGTTATAGATTACCCGCGGGAAAGGCCTCAGTTTGTCAAACCGGCAGAGGTGATTTCAGTTTGCGCTCAGGAAGGCATTGTTATTGCCTGCGGCAGGGGAGAACTGAAGCTCGAAAGGGTTCAGCCTGAGGGCAAGCGGGCGATGGACGCGCATGCTTTTGTGCTGGGACATCACATAAAAACAGGAGAATCTCTCGGATAAATTTTGGCTCTTTCTTACTTAGTGTGGACTTCGGATAAAGATTATGGGGGAATTTTTAAGTGCACTCACAAATTTAGGCAAATATTCGTTATGTTTTTGGGAACCCTTTTGGGCGCGAAGACTGTCTGAGCCCCGCCGTATTCTGGCGGGGAGAGTTTCTGAAGCGCCAAAAATACAACGCAGATTTGCCGGTTCCGCTGTTTTTTAGCGGAGAAATTTGTTGTAAGCGTAAAATTTACCCATAATCTTGTCACGGTTTCACTTATACAACATTCTCCACATTTATTGCGAAAGAACATAAATTTTTTACTGCCTTCGGTATTAATGGGCATACTATTATTTTTGTTACCTTGGGATGATAAGCAAGAGTCGTGAAATCCGTAAATACAATTCCCCTTATCTGTTTGATGAGCAAAGGAAACGTGTTTTCTATCTAGGAGCTGAGGGTTAAAATAATTCCTTTACAAAAGTTAAAAGATATGGTAAATTTAAGTAGTTAATATTTACATATTAAATGGATTTTTATTGTGCTCATGGAAGGTATAACCTTTTATAAGGTGAAATATGAGACATTATATAAAAATTCTTATGAATAGATAAAAAAGCAGTCGAAAGGCTGCTTTTTTTTATTAGTTTTAGCTTAAACTAAAGGAGGAATCGTGAAAAAATTAACGGGTTTATTTCTGTTGTTTTTTTTGCTTCAAGCGCACGCGGCCCAGGCCGCGGAGTGGATGGTGAAAATCGTATCAAATAAGGATAGCTATGAGCTTCAAGAAGAAGCTGTGTTTGGCATAGAGATCAGAAAGAATGGAAAATTGGTTAGCGATAATTCATTTATCATTCAGGCTTCATTCCCGGACGCGGGTACAGCGGTATCTTTGCTGAATATAAAGAAGGGAAAATATCGTTTTAATGTCCTGCTTGATAGCTTATTAGAAGAGCAGATTCTTGCTGTAAAGGCACTCAGAAAAGGCAAAAAAGAGACTCTTTTAGCCGAAGGCTCAAAAACAATAATTGTTATGACGCGTTATGAGAATTCTTTCACTATAAAAGAAGGAAATTATACAAGCAATAATGAAATTACCCTGGAAATTGATTCTGTCAGGTTTTATGAGATGGCTATTAGCGAGGATCCTATGTTTACGAATTGCGTTTGGATGCCATATGCTTCTGTTCTCCCCTTTTATTTGTCAAATGGAGACAGTGAAAAAACAATATATGTAAAATTCAGGCATAAGATTACACAGGAAGAGCAGATTGAAAGCGCGCGGATTATTCTGGATACAATAGCGCCGGAAATTTCCTCTTTATCCCCTGTTGAGGGCTCTGTGGTAACGGGAAAAACAAACTGACATGAATATTAAACGTGTGTTAAAGCCAATCAGGTTTACAGAGAACGGGGATATAGATAAGAATGACTTACTGATTCTCTCTATCCTGTTTTTATGGTTTTTAATTGTTTTATACTTTAACCCCATGCTGCTTGCTTTGCTTATAGGGGAAGAGCCTGTTATGGCTAAAATCTCAGTTGTGATCTTTGTCCTGGGGATCAATATGATGTGGCTGTACGGGCTTTATCATATTGTTCATATCTTTTTTTCGTATTTTGTTCACGCGCCGATAAAAAGCGCGAAGAAGCTTCAGGGGCCTTTTCCGCCTGTGGCGATTCTTTATATGGCCAGGAATGATTTTAATGAAAAAGCCTGTTTAACCTGCGTTGCGCAGGAATACAGGGATTTTCGTGTGTTTATTTGCGATGATAGTGATAATGAAGATATTAAAAGAAACATTGATCTATTTTGTGAAAAAAATCAGCCGATTGTCCGTGTTTTAAGGCGGGATACAAATCGCGGCTATAAAGCGGGAAATATAAACGACGCGTTAAAAAAAATTAAAAAACATTTTGAATATATCGCGGTTAATGACGCGGACACAGAACTGCCGGCTGATTTCCTTCATAACCTCATGCCTGAATTCACCTTAAGCCCGAAAATCGCGTTTGTCCAGGCCGCGCAGGGCGCGCTTAAAGATCAAAAAGGATATTTCGGCAAAGCGATGAAGCCGATGATCGATATCCATTGGCGGCATTATATGTCTTTGAAAAACAAGTTTGGTTTTGTGATGTGGTATGGGCATGGGGCTGTTTTGAAACGGCCTGTTATAGATGAAATGGGCGGTATTCCGGAGGTTGTTACAGAGGACCTTGCTTTTTCATCAGAAATACGGACAAAGGGATATTACGGTATTATTGATGAAAATACGGTGTGCGGCGAGGAATTTCCGCGAACAATTGAAAAATTCCGAAAACGCAACAGAAAATGGGTCAGAGGCACTTATCAGTATTTAACCATGTTTTATCCCCAGATTCTTCGCGCTGAATGTGTGCCCTGGTTTGAAAAAGCGGACATTTTTATTTCCGCGTTTGCCCTGCTTCAGGCAATTCCGTTTTTGCTTTTAGTTGGTGTGGCAAGTTTTATTATGCCTTTTTATTACACGGTTTCCCAGGCGCGGGGCCCTTTATTTCTTGTCCCGCCGCTATTTTACGATAACCTGGCGCAGGTAATTTTACGCACCAGATATAATGTGTTTTGGGTGTTTGATTTTTATCTAATAATGTTTTTGGTAATATTTTGCCCTTTGATTCCCGCGATAATCGATATGCGCGATAAACGCGCTCATATGCTGCGTTATATGGGGGTATCGTCCTTTTTACATTTATCTATTTTGCTTGATTCGGCTAAGGAGATTATTCTTTATGTGTTGACAGGAAAAACCTACTTTCCTGCGACTAATAATATAAGCGAAAAATCTGATAATCAATATTGGGTTTTAACCGAGATGTTTGCCGGGGCAGGCTTGATTGCCTTTGCTTTTTATACGTATAATCTTTGGCTTGTTTCCTTAGGCACAGCTTTCGCCCTTACATTTGCGGTTATATACTGGCAGGAGAAAAAGATAGTTAAGGTTCTAATACCTGTGCCTTTTGCGGTAACTGCCGCGATCATGTTTTTTATCGGGATTACGATTTTTCAGAATGTCAGATGATTGTTTTGTGAATATTTAAAAAAAGGTAGTGTTAAATAAAGCATGAAAGGCTATGAAAGAAATTACCACAGAGCGCACAGAGGACACAGAGTGAAGATCAATGAATTACCTCAGAACCAATTCCTTAGGGATAGTACTGGGCAGGATCCAATGGACTCTGTGATCTCTGTGGTGAATATTTTATTTATATTTTTAGGAAGGCAAGTATTTTTAACAAAACACTCTGTAACTATTATAGATATAAAAGAATCAACTGAATATTTTTGACAATACGAAAAAAAATAAAAGGAGAAAATTATGATAGTACGTAAGGAATTTTTATGGAAGGCAGTTGTGATGTCTGTGCTGGGGACAACAGTATTTTTGCTGGCGTTTGAGCATGGGCATTCCGCAATGGGGTATAGATATTTAAAATCGCGTGATTATGACAAAGCTATAAACGCGTTCTCCCTGGCAAATAATAAAAGCGGGTTAGGATTGCTTTTCCTAAAGCGCCGTATGTATGAACAAGCAGAAGAGAAATTCAGCCAAATCTCAGATAAAAAAGGGTTAGGCCTTGTGCATCTTCAGAAAAGAGAGTTTGCTAAAGCGTTGAAAAATTTTGAAGAGGAAAATGATTATGCCGGGGTTGGGCTGGTTTTATGCTCGCAGCATAGGTTTAAAGAGGCTTTGGAAGAATTTAAAAAAGGCGATGATTTCACAGCTTCAGGGCATGCTTATATGGGCATGGGGCAGTATAGCAAGGCAATTCAGATATTTGACCGGGCCAATGATTATTCCGGCTTGGGGCTGGCGTATCTTAGTAAAGGAGACAGGGAGAAGGCACGGTATTATTTTAATAAAAATAAAGACTATTCCGGTTTGGGCCTGGTGGCTTTAAACGAGGGTAAATTTAAAAAAGCGCGCGCATGTTTTCAGGAAGATAATGATGTGGACGGCTTGGGACTGCTTGCCTTGAACCGGGGACAGTATAATCTGGCTTTAAAATATTTCAAAGAAGCTAATGATGATAGCGCTATAGGAAAAGTTTATTTTAAAAAAGGTAATTACGCTTTAGCGGCCAAATATTTCAAGCAGGCCAATGATTACGATTCACTCGGAGATATGTATTATTCTTTAAGGGCTTTTGATAAGGCGCATAATTATTTTCTTAAAGTTGGCAATAAAGTCAAAGCATTACAGTGCCTGAGAGAAAAGAAAGATAAATTGCTGGCAATTAATTACGCTCAAAAAGCGATTGGTGAAGGTGAAATGGTGCCTGAGTTAAGGCTTCAGCTTGGTGAGATTTACCGAAATTATGATATGTTTAATGAAGCTGAGAAACAGTTCAGGGAAGTTATGCGCATGGACGAGATGCATGAAGAGGGGCTTTTCTACCTGGGAAGGCTGCAGTTTGATCAAGCGGATTACACCTTAGCTGTGAGTACTTACAAGTCCTTATTATCCGGATACCCCCGGACAAAATTTAAAGTGGACGCGCGAATAGCATTGAAAAGCATTGAGACATTGACTGGCCTTTTAAGTAAAAATAACAAATGATTTTTTTACGCGCGAAAGAAAGGGAAATATAATGAGAAAACGGAAACTTTTTATTATTTTTATTTTATTGTTTTCTTTTGTTTTTTTAAGCGGCAATTTGTTCATGATTGATTTTGTCCACGCCGACCAGACGCCTCCTGATGGGCCGGATGATAACGGGATTGGCCCGGATGGAAACGAAATTAGCAATAATGACTGTGATGAGGATGAGGATGATGACGATACGAAGGATCCTGTGTCCGTTACCGGAGGTAAAATATTCATTCCTGAAGTTGATCTTGAGTTGAACGGCAACGGAAAAAAGACAGGTGTCACGCATCTTAATTTTAAAAGGTCTTTTTCTTCACAATCAAACTTGTCCGGAGGTATGGGCCGGGGCTGGGTAACGAATACTGAAATGCGGTTGGAAGAAACAGAAGCGGGAGCGTCGATTATTTCCGGATTAGGCAGAGCAGTTAATTTTTTTAAATATGGGGATATCTATATTCGGCCTGAATGCGGTACTAGCAGTTTAACTAAAAACGGCGGTATTTTTACCTGGCAGTTGAGATACGGCTCAAAATATGTTTTTGCGGCTTCAGGGTTATCCGCTGAGCCGGGAATATATCATATCCAGTATATTGAAGACCGCTATGGAAACAGGATTGATTTTGAATATAGTGAATTTCAGGATAACTTGTTAGGAGGATTGGTCCAGAAGCCGGTAAAAATGATTGAGCCGGCAACCGGAAGATATATACAGATTAACTGGAAGGAATATTTTAACGGACATGAAAATATTTATTTGATTGAATCCATACAGGACAGCGCGGACAGGGTTGTGAGTTATGAGTATGATCTTGAATTTAATCTTTATAAAGGATACCAGGCAAGCCTTCGTAAAGTGACCGATCCGGAGGGAAATAGCCAGTATTATGATTTTATTTTTGAGGAAACAGAGGACAGCCTGATTTTAAAGAGCTTTAATACTACGGATAAACGCGGTAATACTACTATTTATAATTTTAATAAACCTTTTGAGTCCGCGATTCATTTTCCGGATTGGAACTGGAACCTTAGGGTTGAATCTGTTATTGATCCTGAAGGCGGTATTATGCAATTCAGCACAGACGAAATCCTGGGCATGACCACATATATTGATAAAGAGGGTAATACAACAGTTTATAAGTATTCACGAATGCTGCTGCGTAAAGCGGTATACGCTGATGGTAAAAGTAAACAGTATTTTTATGACGCTTATCGTAACCGGATTAAGATGATTGATGAGAATGATAATGAGTGGAACTATGTCTATGATGAGTGGAACTGTTTGCGGAGCGAGGCGGATCCGTTGGGTAATGCTACGCAGTGGTTTGTCTCCAGTGAAGGCGAAAATTACACTAAATGGTCAGCAAAGATTGATAAAAACGGCAATACCTGGACAAGAGATATAGAAAACGGCACGGTTATGAGCGAAACCGATTCTCTGGGAAATAAGATAAGTTATACCTATGATCAGTATGGCAATGTGAGCTCTCAAACAGACGCGCGCGGAAACAGCAGTTTATTTGTTTATGATGAAAACGGCAATATGGCCTCGAAGACAGACGCCCAGGGCAATACCTGGCAGTATGGTTATGACAGTGTCGGTAATCTTATCAGCGAGACCGATCCTCTGGGAAATACAATTTCTTATCAGTATAATAAATCAGGCCTGCTGCTTGTAAAAATATTCCCCCAAGGGGATACGGAAGAATTCAGCTATGACGCCAACGGCAATATAATTTCTTATAAAGACGCGAACAATAATATTACAACATACGAGTATGACGCTATGAACCGTAGAACCGCGGTGCATTTACCTGAGGATATAGATATCAGCTATGATTATAATGCCATGGGCAAGCTTATCGCTGAACACAAACCAAACGGTACCTGGCAATATGAATATGACGTAAGAAACCGCAGGGTTAAAACCATAGGCCCATTAGGCAATGAGACTGTTTTCACCTATGACGGAAGCCCTGAATGCGGCGGCTGCGGAGGAGTAGATAACATATCAAGCGTTACGGATGCCTTAGGCAATATTACCAGGTATGACTATGATCCTTTAGGCAGAAAGATATTAGAGACAGACGCGAATAATAAATCCATAGAATATGAATACGACGCTAACGGGAATATGATTAAAGAAATCGATAAACTGAACCATGAAACAACTTATATGTATGATAACGCTAACCGTCTTGTGTCGGTGTCTAATCATTTAGGAGAAAAAATCGAAATAAGCTATGACGCTAACTCGAATAAAACCCAGGTAAAAGACCCCAAAGGCGGTTCAACCTTTTACGAGTATGATAAAAATAACCGGCTTCTCAGAACTACCGACGCTTTAACTAATCAGGCCGTATTTAGCTATGACGGCTTGGGAAACCGTGTTTTCATAACCGACGCTAACGGTAATATAACGCAGTTTGAATATGATTCAAAAAGCAGATTGATAAAAACAGTTGATTCCATGGGTGTTTACGAGCTTTATGAATATGATAATAACGCAAATATGATTAAAAAGACAAATTCCCGCGCTCAGGAGACAAATTTTACTTATGACGGCCTGAACCGGCTTACGCGAAAAACGCTTCCCGGGAATGAGATCATCGCGTATACCTATGATGAAAAAGGTAATCTTCAGCAGATAAGCGATCTTATCGGGCTAAGGACATATACTTATGATGGCCTGGGCAGAATCACCAGTGTGGTTTACCCGGGGCCGTTGTCTGTGTTATATGAGTATGACGCTGCAGGCAACAGACAGAAAATGGCCTATCCGTCAGGAACAATAGTTACTTACGCCTATGACAACCTTAACCAGGTATCCGATATATCATTTGAAACAGCCGGAACGCTTAAAACATTTACCTTTACCTATGACGATAAAGGCAGAAGAGTTCTTTTGCAATATCCAAACAGCATTGAGGCCTCCTATAGATATGATGACGTTGACCGCTTGCTTAACATTGCCGTAGGAGAGCCGGGATTGCCGGGAAGCATAGAGTCGATCAGCTATACCTATGACCTAAACAGCAACCGGACGCAGAGGATAGACAGCTACGGAACGCATAGCTACAGCTATGACAATATTAATCAGCTGTTAAATGTTGTCTACCCTGAGGGAACAGTTCAAAATTATACCTTTGACCCGTTGGGAAATAGAACGAATTTCAGAAAAGACACC
>JAKLQT010000079.1 GCA_022013205.1 Candidatus Omnitrophota bacterium
CCCGTATACTATATGCAGGACAAGCTGCTCAACCCAGGCGAATCGGCCTCCTTTTCTTCCAAGAATTACTCAGATAGAGTATGACGATGAGGGTCATGTTCTGCACAGCAAAAGCTGGATAAATAAAAGCGGCAGCCTTGACAATCCGCAATATGATAAAGACAAACCGGCATTTATTGCCGAACGCCTGTATTATGACGAAGCAACGAAGTATGTGGCAGTCAGGATCAAAGACGTAAATAGAAAAAAAGAACAGATTGTAATCAGGGACCCGGAAGGGCGCCTGATGGTTGGTTATTACGGGCGCATTGACGAGAAAAAACAGGGCGCGAATATTGTACAGGTAAAAGACGCCAAACAACAGACTGTATTCTCCTTTGACGCTAAAAATTTTGTTATCGATAAGGAAACAGTTTATTACTACAAGTATGACACGGCTCTGGAGAAATACGGCGTTAGCAGAGAACAAATGCGTTATCTTGGCGCGCGCGGCATAGCAATGGTTGGAGAAACTTATGTTTATGACAGCCAGAAAGGCCGGCAAGGCGGCTCTGTCGGCAGTTCGGTAGTTAAGAAGATAAGCAAGGACAGCTATTTTGACGCCCATGGTAATATCCTGCTTCAGATGTATGGGCCAAAACAAAAATTGGTTTGGCAGCAGCTGGTCGACAACAAGGGGAGAAAGATTGTCGATTATTATGGCCATTTGGAGGGAGAGCGTTTTGTGCGTGAAAAGGCCTCGTTTTCTTTCTATACGGTAAGGCATCTGGAAGAGTTTAAGGCAAATAATGCGGCTCTTTATGAACAACTAAAAAATGAGCTGAAGAGTTTGAATATCGATATAGAGTCAAAGGAATATAGACAGCGGCTTAACAGCCTGGGAAAGATTGACGTGGCATTGCTTGGGGCTACCTTCTCCTACGATAATAATACGCACCGCAGCCAGGACCTACTGTCCTTTTCCGCGGTTAAACCTCAGCCGGACGGAAGATATATCGACGATGCCGGACGGGTTTTGGTTTTGGGAAAAGATTTCCAAAAGAAAAACGTCAATGAGTTTTTGATCGACAGCGAAGGCCGCGTAGCCGTAAAATACAGCGGCAGATTTGATTATAAGGTGAAAAAATTTATCCGCGAGAAACAGACATTTTTCTATTATAGTTATGAAGATAAAGCACGTATTGAAAAAGAATACGGCATAAATTTGGATAAGAATAATAAAGATCGTTTTGAAACCGAGTACGGCATAGATCTAACGAAAAAGCAGGAGATGAAAGTCCTAGGGTTATACGGCGTGGCCATGGTCGGTGAAACCTTTACTTACAACAACGAAACCGGAAAAATCGGCGGATTGGTCGCGAATTCTTTCTTAAAGAAATTTGAAAACGGCGAATATGTGGACAAAGACGGCAATATCCTTGTGCAGATGACCAATGCCAATCAGCATATGAGCCGCCAGGATGTTATCGATAACCTCGGGCGTACGATTATTCGTTACTTAGGCAAATTGGATCTCCTCACAAATGAGTTCGAACGCGCGCTGGTTGCCAGGTTCTTTTACAGTACGCAGCAGCTGGAAAGCTTTAAAGAGGAAAGCCCTGAACTCTATAACCAGCTGATTGAAGAGTATAAAAAACTTGGCCTGGATATTGAAAACCCTGATTTTCAAGAAGCGCTTAACCGTTACGGGAAAATAGGTGTCGGCCTTATAGGCGCGACTTACATCTATAGCCCGCAGAAAGAAGCAGTTACTTTGACAGCTGTGTCGCTTATTAAAGAAATAGGCAAGGAGTCCTATCAGGACGCGCGGGGCAGGACGCGGGTACGCGGAATTTATATTGATAATACCGGCGATGTGCTGGTGGAAATGAAAAATGTTTTGAATAACCTGCATTGGCAGGAACAGATTGACAACGATGGGAAAATACGCGTTAAGTTTGACGGGATATTAGACGAAAACGGTAATTTTATCCGCAACCAGAAGACTTATTATTTTTATGATTATGATAGCTTTAGCGCTTTTAGAGACGCGCATCCGGAGTTGCGCAAAGAGCTGGATGAATGGCAATCAAAGCTTCCGAAACTGAATAACATCAATTTACGCCAGGTTATGGATGAGCTTGGCCGCTGCGGTATCGGTATGGTTGGTTTTACTTTATTGTATAATGAGAAGAATCAACAGGTTGTTGATGAATTATTGGAAATTCGTAATGCAGTACAACAGGCAGATAAAAAAGCATTAAAGACGATTGTTTCTGCGAAATTTTCCGTATTAAAGGATTCCATAGACAAATTGGCTATTCCAGAAGTTATGGCGATTTTCAATGCTTTAATCGAAAAAGAAAAACAAGGTACTTTATCTTCTGCTCAGGTTAGTTCAGATATTAACGAGATTATAAATAAACTTAATGAGCCGTTGTCGTTTTCTTTCCTGAATACCCATGAATCCTCGGTTGCCATGAAGGTTGCTGAAAATTTTGTTAATCAATTTTTTGATGTTGGTAAAGATCGACAAGCTGCTGCAGCTTTACCCGGCTTAACTAACCATATTGCCGATTTTATGTCTGCTTCTTCTCCTGATGAAGAACAGGCAGCGCTTACTGCGTTAAAGAATAAGCTTTTAGGATTAGATAGTAAGCTTCAAAAAAGCGTTGATGATGTGCGCGCGGATGTAAAAAAGAGTATTGCAAAAACGTTACAGGATTTAAAAGATAAGGTTAAAAAGGGTGCAGGGTTAGTTGCCGATAGTCTGGGATTAACCTTAGAGGAGAGAAAAGCAGTACTGGGTGATATTCAAAAAGCTCTGGAAGGTATTATGATGAAAACACCAGAGCAGGAAAAAGAAGTTATTGAGAATTTAGTTAAAACTCTAAGACAAAAAATAGCAATAACTTTAGATGAAGCGAAACTTCGCGCCGCAATCAACAATATATCACTGCAATCTCCGTTAACATCAGCTTTGCTTAATTATAATCAATCTCCGCATGAGATTTTACCAAGTCATTATTTTAAAGATAATGGTGAAATCTCAGTACAGATGGTCAGATTTAAACAGAAATTGACCTGGGAAGAGATAAAGGATAATTTCGGCCGGCCGGTAACTGTCTACGAGTGGGGCAGAGTAAACGCTGGGCCTTTGCAAAGGACAAAGGCAACGGATTATTATTACACCTATAAGGATGAATTTGCGGCTTTAAGCGGGAATTATTACCGTGCTGATGATAAAAGATTCGCTCATCTTGCCGGAGATAAAGAACGGATTAAAGAAGCGATGAGAGCGGAGATGGAGAAAACGATGAATTCTATGGGCAAACTGGGGTTCGCGCTCGTCGGAAAAACTTATCTGCTTGATAGAGAGGGCAAAAGAGGAGAAAAGCCGATTGCTTCTTCAATAGTTAAAGAAATACAGCCTGAGGCAAAAGGCCTGTTCCAGCGTTATTTTAACGATAAGGGAGAAATGCTTATTCAGCTTAAGAATGAGAGGACAAAATTAGTATGGCAGGAAGTAAAAGACGCGCATGGCCGCGTGATTTATGCCTATGACGGCAAGATGGTAAACGGTGTATTCAAGCGCACAAAGGTTACACGTTTTTATTACACTATGGATGATTTTAAAGATTGGAACGGTTTTTTTAATTTCATCTTCCGTAAAATGGGCGAAGATTGGGAAAAGCTGGGCTATACTAAGGAACAAATGGAAGTAGAGATAAAGAATGCTTTGGAACGCTTGGGTAAGTACGACATTGCCACATTAGGAAGCACTTACCGTTATGACCCGAACTGCGCGTACGGCATTAATCCTGATTTTAAAAAAGGAGAGTCTAACCTGCTGGCAATATCCATTCTCCAGAAGTTTAATCCGGATGAGTATGGAAGCATAGTAGATAAAGGCGAAACAGATTACATTAATGACCAGGGATACATAAAACCGCTGATCTATGACGTGAAGACGCATCTGGTGTGGATGGGCATAAAAGACAATAAGGGCAGGATACGCTATAAATATGACGGATATGAGACTGCTCCCGGTAAGTTTTCCTGGGTGTGGGTGAGCAGGATAAACTATGATTGGCCTGAGGATAAGGAAAATCTTGGGGCAATCGGCATTGCTTACGGCAGTAATACCTATCTTTACAAAAACTATTTGGATATTGACAGTGTTGCCGCCCAATTAAGCGCGCTTGCAGTTGATTTTGCCGCAGATAGCGATTTAAAAGGCCGCTTGAGTGATGTATTAAAGGTTTATTTTGAAAAAGCGGTGCAGAGGGATAAAGTAGTCGAAAAGCTGATTAAGCAGTTAAATACAATGTCTGCCGCGGGGTTAAGTAAGCAGAAACTAATAGCTGGACTTAGCAGTGAATACAAAATTATTTTGCGGGAATTCGCGTCGCGTTATCTGGTGAGTATTGCTATGAACCTCAGGCAAACAACCGATAGAGTGACTGAATTGGCCCTTGCTTATAACGAGGGCGACGGGCAGTTTTTCTTAAAATTAGATAATTTGTTAAAGAAATATTTTCCTATCGCGAAACACCGCGATGAGGTTCGAGAGGCGTTGAAAAACGCGGTAGACAATGAGGGGAAGAAAAAGTTAGATAAAAAGGATCTGCAGGGTGCTTTAAGTGATGCTATATCAGGAGTGTTGATAAACTATACTGCTTTTCATATTGACCACGGTTTCGGCAAGGTGACGACTTCGCAGATTGTTTCGTTTGATAAAGAGGGAAAGGTTTTTATAGACGAAAAAGGTAATGTGATCTTTCATATGTATCAAAAGAAGAGAAACCTGGATTACCAGGAGGTAAAAGATAACCAGGGCCGGATTAGAATCCTGTTTGACGGCAAGGTTACTGTAAATGTGCCTGAAAGCCAGGATCAAGAACGCTATAAGCATTTTAAACGCGATATTATGACGTTTTCCTATTTTGAAGACGAAGAGCTTGATTTGATAAGCGTTTCAAACCGGGGAGAAGCGGCTTTTTATCTGTCAAAAGAGGAAATTATCAAACATCTTACGCAAATGAAAGCAGATGATGTGAGTGTTATTCTCAACCGGCATAAAGAGGTACTCAAGCCTGGACAGCTGACGGCATATGAGAAAGAGATTACCGATTGCGGCGGCTTAAGTACTCTGGCGGAAAATCTGCGCCTTGCCATAAACAAAACAATAGTAGTTTTTAGGGACAAGCATCAGTTTGCAAGCCCGGATGTTATCGCGGATATGATTTACGAGGATAAGCAGCAGCCCGGTTATAAACTTAGCGGTTTATCCAGAGAGACTCTGGCAGTTTTATGCGGCGGCCTTATAGGAGAAAGTATCAGTGAATCGTGGTTAATTCCGTTTGATGAAACAAAAGAAAGCAAGATTGACAGATACTTCAATGTAAGCGGTGACATCCAGTATGAGGCGGTAGAACACTGGAAATCCGAGGTAACAAAAAACGGCGAGCTGCTGCTGACTAAGGCGGATGTGCATTACCGCAGGACAAAAGACAACCTGGGCCGTGTGATTAAGCATACCTGGGGATATTGGAATAACTTCAAGGATTTTATGAGTATAATGCAGCTGCAGGCAAAGTACCAGACCCGCTACGGAAAATTCAGTATTGCCGATATTACGACCGCGTTTTTAACTGAAAGAGGATGGACATTGTTCAACTATTCAAAAGCAGTTAATTTAGATACTAAAACAGGCGCGGTTGATTACGCGGTTGTAAAGACTGAAATTGAGAATGAAAGCGAAGAGGATTCTGAAAAACTGGAACAGCAGTTTGAAAGCTACTGGAAACTTTACCGCATCCCCCTTTCACGGGAAAAGATGATTGAGCGAATTAAAGCAAAGGCAGGGTGTGAGCAGGCAAAGGCAAAAGAGCTTGTAGAGCGTATCTGCCGGGAGGTTTATCAAGACGGCGGTTTTGACAGTGAAGATGAGCTTATTGCTTTTTTTAAGGAAAACAATATTCCGCTGGATACACGTGACGATGATGATAGAGAATTTATTGATACTTTTTATGAAAAATTAAAACACCGTTTGGCAACAATCGCTGTTGAACCGGTAGAAACCGGTAGTGTCAGCAGCCGTCCGAAGATTCTTCAGATGTGGATGGAAATAAAGAGTAATAAGGGATTCCTGGAAATAATCTTTAACGGTTATGTATCCAGAGATTATGATGAGAATGACGTGCTTACCTGGATAGAGCTGGATAAAAATTATGTGACGTTTCTACAATATCAGGAAGAAAAGAATATAGGGCTTTCCAAAGGCAGTTTTACCTTTGATGGCCAGGACGAATTTATGCGAAACGGAATCTCTACAGCGCAGATGCTGGAAAAATTCAAAAAAGACGGCGATCTGCTTTCTACCACAGATACGCTGGTCTTACTGCCGGACGGCACTATGGCCTATGACATGGATGATAAACGCAAGGATAAGCTGGCTTTGGTGAAAACATTATACTATCCGGACGGAAGAATAAAATTTCAGATCTCCAAACATATGAAGGGAGATGACCCTCGCTGGCGGATTGATTATTACAATGAGCGACAGGAACTGATTGCTACCTTTCGTGACGATACATCGCGCACGGCGGATGATGTTATTAATAACCTGGGCAATCCGGAAAGCTGGCGGCCTTACCATGTCCATTATTCGGTAGAGACCTATGATGATTATATATTTGTGTTAACAGATGAGGTAGGAGAGGTATCGCTTTCAGTCGGAGGATACTCTTTTATTACGCAAAAGGCATTATTGCTGGACAATGGGTTTCCGATTTTTAAAGCGGTAAATATGCATCAGGAATTCGGATTATCTCAAAAAGAACATTTTTCCGATAAAGCCGTGCCTTATGAAGAAATGATATATATTAACCGTCAGTTATGGTGGATTTATTTTGATAAATTCCAGAATGATTTTATCAGCCAGGTTGGAGATATGGGAAAACGTCAGCTTGAGCGTGTTAATGTCAAATTATATGGAGAGCGTTTTAAGAGCGAAAAGTTATTTGCCCGTTTATTGGAAGAGGCGAACGCGCAGAAGAAAAAAGATGAAATAGGCAAAGAAGCTGCTGTAACCATAAGATATTTGAAAGACGGGCAAATACAGGAAGTGGAAATCGCGCCGCGGGGTTTCTGGTTTAAATTTAATAAGGTGCTTAACTATGAAGTTAAAGTTCCGCTGTTTGGATGGTATATTGCCTGGTGGATAATGCCGCTGGTTTTAATCCTGGGGTTTTTAGGCTATCGCCGGCATACCAATCGCAAATGGGAAAAAGAAGCGCGTAAAGCAAAAGAAAAAGGTAAAAATAATATAAACCGAATGAACGAGGATGAAATAATTAACCTTTTGACTGATGTAATGAAGGTTGAAAAAGAAGGAATAGAAAATTATGTAAAAGATATAGCAAGTTTAATTATTGATCAGAGGCGGCGGGTAAAAAGCTTTATGAACGAAGATGATGTTAAAGAATTTCTTGATGAAATAGAAGTTGATAAAGAAACCCGGGATAAAATTATCGATAATATTGTTGTCGCTGATATTATCCCTGATTTTTATGATGACTCTAATTTAAGATTAAAACAGCTCAATAGAACAGATGAAAAAGAACTGGCTAAGATGTTAGTCAGCGCGGGTGTTAAAGAAGAGACAGCCTTATCAGCCGCGGCGGCATTTACACGTGAATTGCAAAACAAACCTTTTATTAAAGAGCTTGGCCAAAAGGGATTTAAGACGCTGGACCAGGCCAAGGCGTTTTTAAGAGATCATGGAATAGATTATAAAATACTAAATACTATTTTCGGCTCAGGTGATTTACTGCGCGCTCCGCCGCGTTCAGGAGAGTCAAAGCAGCAGGTTATTGATGAACTCAATGAGATTATCGAAGCTGCTGATAAAGGCATTGATGAATTAAACAAAATATTAAGCGAAAAACTTCCTGACCCTAAAGATTCCTTTGACGTTATCCTTACCCCGCCGATCGCATCAATCGTGAAAAATCTTCTTGATGAACAAGGCCTTGGATTATTAACCACAGAGCAGTTTAAAGAGGTAATTAACGCGCTTATAGAAAAACTGCGCAATGATGAAAGAATTTCTTCCGCGATTGATTATTACATTATTGAAGACTGTCTTGAGAAGGCCTTTCGGCCGATAGTTGAACAATATATGACTGACATTGATACCCGGGGTGAATTTACGGTTGAATACAGCCGCTTGGCCAGGGTGCGTTTAGCGGAAATTCTATCTATATTAATAATGAATCCTTACGGCATAAGACAAATAAAAGATGGGACATATAAAGGAGAATATGAGATTGAAGAGCCTTATTTGATCGGCCAGGACAAAGACAATGTAATGAAAAGAGAGGCGTTTAAGGCGGAACATACTCCTTATATTCTCCGTTTTCAGTTATGGGAAAAAGTTTTTATGCTGCCGTACAGGGAGCCGTACGGATTAGGAAGCGCTTTATCCGGAAGGACACCTTTAATCCGCTATCTGATGCGTAAATCCTACAAACTTTATAAGGACGAAAAACAAAGCGAGATTATCGGCCTTATGCGCCTGCATGTTGAGTTTTGGAGAAGAATTGTTATTGATCAGGTACAGAGTAAGGTTGAACCATACAGAAGAAAGCTGTTTACTGCTGCCAGGCGTCTGCTTTCTAAGCCGGAAATTATCTTTGAGCAGATGGATATGGATGACCTTTTTAGGTATTATGAGGATCCGATCGAGGAACTAAATATCAATTTGAGCCGTGAAGTCGGCATGATTAAAAACCAGCCTAATGAAGCCGCGGCGTCTGATTATCTGCAGAAATTAGTGGATACAAAGCTCAAGCCCGCGGTGGATAATGCCCTGCAGGAACATGAGCCGTATCTTGGTGTTTTGAAATGGGGCTGGGTCGCTTTTTTAAAAGAGCTGTTAAGGCCGTTTGTTGGATTGGCTGATAAAACTATCGCGAAAAACAAGACCGTTAGCCGGATGCTTAACGGGATAACGGCGTTTTTAGTCGCGGGGGGAAACCTGTTTTGGATGAAAATCCTGCGTAAAAAAGACAAGATTGAATTTACCCTTGATTTTGGTAAACCTGACCGGTTCTGGACAAAGGGAGTAGAAAAAGGGCCCGCAGGATTAAAGACAAAAAAGGGCAAACGTTTTTGGCGGCTGACAATGATAGCTACTGTGCTCTATAACATTTTTATGGGGTTTATTGTCTTAGAATACGGCCTGCTTTGGGCAAGCGCGCTGGCTACCGGAGTTGGAGGCACAATATTAGGAGTTGTGTTTGCTGTTTTGACTGTACTGCCGTTTATTTTATTTATGCCTTTAACATACTTTTCAATCAAGGAAATAGGCGCTTTTTTTGTTGCCTGGGGTGCGCATCGCCGTAAAAAAACAGCTCCTTTAACAGGCTGGATATTCAACTGGCCGAAAAAGCGTTTAAAACGGTCATTGGAAAAGATTTTCATTGACGATAATGATCAGTTAAAGATAGAGGATTATTCAGGTGAATTACGGGTTAAGGTATGGAACGACGTGATTAATCATCTGTGTGAAGAGGCGAAGCTTATTAATAAATTTGAACTTGATGATTATCTTTTCGCGCCTGAGGATATGATTAACGCGGAGTCTGTGAGAAACAGGTTGAAAAGCATAAAGCTGCTGAAACCTAAAAATAAGGAGGCTAATGAGAGGCTGCGCAGGTATATTTCCGGTTATTTTCGGGCTAAGCCGGGCATTGAAGGCTTTGAAAGGCTGCCTGTTTTCAGTATCTTTGTTTTAGCCGGCGGGGGTGAAAAATATTACTATTTTATTAATGATGTTATCCGTATAGAAAAAGGGGAAAAGGCGTCAAAACTCCATCATTTAACGCGCTGGTATAGAGACGAATATGAAAATCAAATGGATTTGCTCCGGAAATATTGGAACAGAGAAAAGAAAAATATTGACAAAGATGACCAAGAGATTATTGATGAACTGTTATTTTTATTTCAAACTATGCCGGGACGCAGAAAAGAACAAGGCATTGACATAAAGATAGAACAGCTTAGGAATAAATTAACCCAGCCTGAGGCCAGAGAGGCTTTTAATCGAATTATAAGTGAGGTTGAGGATTGGGTAAATTTCCGTATGCCGACAAGCTGGCGCTGGGTTAAGTCGCAGTATTATGTGCGTCAGCGTTACCGTGAGTATATAGAGCATTATTATCAGGCTAATGATGAGCATAAGGATTACCGGGAAATAAAATTAAAACTGGATGCGGTTTTAACAGCTCTTAAAAAGCGGAGCTTTAAATTTGATTCTACGGATTGCTTAGCCAATGAGCTTTTAGCGGTAAGGCAGAAGCAGGCAGAGGCAAAGTCGCTCAATAGGCGGCAGAAAGAACTTTTTGATGAGTCAAAAAATATAACTGAGCAGGATCTGAATGACTATCTTAAAATTGCCCTTGAATACGAGCGTTTAGTAAAGTTAAAGTTTCAGTATTTTGCCACGGATAATCTTGTAAAAAGCAAAGGCCGTTCAAAGGATCCGTTTTTGGATATTGATTTTGATACTATGAGTGAGGAGGATATTAAAAGCTTAAATATCAGTAATCGTGAAGCGGAAAAGCTTTTACTTGATTTTAAACGTTATCACGGTGAATATACGCGTATTTTTGCCGCCGGTAACCCGACAAATCAGGTGCGCGATTTTAAAGGCGACCAGATCCGCTTTTCCAAGTACGGAGACGCCGCCATTGCCCAGCCATATGTAGAGGGTGGAGTTGTAGACGGTATGGACACACATATGGATATTCCTAATGAAGAAACTCCGAATATATTTCGTGTTTTGACGGAATTTAACCGCAATCCGAGATTAGGTATTCTCTTAACTCTAATTACGATTTTTGTGGAAAAACTCAACGCGGTCGGGCGCGCAATGGGCCTCGCGGAAAAGGGATGGCAGAATTCTGTGCTGGGAATTAAGGAAACGGTTGATACCCCGGGTTATTATGGCAAAGGTTTTTACAGAAATGTGTTCATGTATATATGTGAAGGATTGCAGGATTGCCATGTGTCTGAGGACCTGGTAACCGCTTTGATGTTTATGCTCTTCGGTATGGTTACTAAACATGTTACGTATATGAAAGTGCGATGGCGTATGCCTCCGTCTCTTACTGATTTATTAGTACCTTTGGCTAAATGGGCGGCAGGTGTTGTGGAGCTTATTAATAAGCGCCAGTTCAGGCGTTATATTAACAGTATGATTATTCCCTGGAACGAGAAATGGGGAACAATTGTTTCTGCCTGGCATTATGTGAAAAAAGTCTTTGTTGTTTTAAGTATTGTCGCGTTTATTTCTATAGGGCTTATTTTTACCGGGCTTTTAATCCCTGTAAATCCGTATTTAGCGCTTATCTTTCCATATTTATGGGTAATGGTCGGGTTTGTTTTCGCCGAAGCGATTAATCTGCCTGCTTACTGGGCGCACGCCGAACACGAGGGAAGTTATCTTAAGGCGATATGGATCATGCTGAAAAGTATTGGGCAGAATTTTATTTTCTTTAATATGCTTATCCCGCATTATCTGGTGCAGGGGCTTAGCGAGGGTGTTTACGGCAGGCCAAAATTTCTCTACACAGAAAAAGAAATCCGGCTTAAGACAATGAACGAAGATTTTAATAAATATTACCGGCAGAGCCTGGCAACATGGCCGGCAAAGATAGCGGCAGTATTGCTGCCGATTACAATGCTTATTGTTCCGGTAACAACTATGCTTGTTGGAGTTTGGTTTATATATTTTTTCGCGCTTATTGCCTGGCTGTTTGGGCCGTATATCTTAACCTATGTTATACAATCAGGAATTATAAAAGGTGTTGGCTCTGTAGCGCAAACTTTGTGGGACAGGTTAAAAGGCAGAGAGACTAAAACCTTAAGTGAAGTTTGGCAGATGGAGCGAAGTCAAAGTATGTGGGATCAGGCGGTTTTGCCTGGAATCCTTGCCGGTATTAAAAATCTCTATATCTATCCGATGTGGAGGGGAAAACATGCCTGGATTAAAGATAAGGGATGGATTAAAGAGGGTGGATATTTTGACAGACACTATTTCAGGCTGCCGTTTATAGGTTTTACGCTATTAGTTGTTGGAAGCTTGATTGGCAGTTCTGTATCAGCGTCTTTTATGATATTCGCGGCGCCTTTATGGACGTTAACGGTTTTATATCCGGCATATCGGCTTATGTTCACGCCATCTTATGACGATAAAGAATTTAACGAAGAAAGGTGGAAAAAAGCGCAGGACGCGGGAGTCCGGCCGGCGCGCTATATTATTGAGATATTAGCCATATTGATATTCGTGCCCTTTGGCTGGTGGACCCTTGGGGTATTAGCCGTTACAGCTGTTGTTGAATCGTTTATATTTAAGTTAAGGCCAAGGCCAATGTACTTGTTTAAACGTACAGAGGATCTGCGCAATAAAGATCTTGATAAAGAAAAGGAAAAGGCTGAATTTTTTGATACAATCAGCTTAGAGACACAATTAAGCTCGGCTTTAGAAATCACACAGAAGAAGGTTATCTTCTTCCGCGGCCTTGAGTGGAATAACACGAATATTGATTTATCAACAATAAGGCCGGATGCCCTACAGCAGATATTCGATTCCCAGCGGGTACGCGCGGTTTATAAAGAAAATAAAGCCATGCTTAGGCTAATAAGAAAGATATTAGCGTTAAGAAACAGTATTCGCCCCATGATTTCCATTAGAGAAAAGCCTGAACAGGAAATTAAGGATTTAATTTGGGATTCTCTGGTTGAAAGTGAACGCGGGATATTAAAGGATAGATTCCCGCACCAGGCAAAAGAAAAAATATACGAGATTATCAGCGCTCAGGTAAAGGAAGAGGACTGGCAGAAAATACTTAATGACAATTACACGATTTTGTCTCAACTGGATTCTGCCGAGGCGGGGTTATGGCTTGAAGACAATAATAACAATGCTGAGCTGGCGGAAAAAGCGCTTTATGAGTATATGCAGGCCTATGACGCGTATACGCTTAATTCAAAAACATTTGAAGTGGAAGAAATAATTCTGCCGCGTGCCTTAAAGGAGTATATCCCGGAATTTAAAAAGATAAAGATTATAGAGCAAAAGGCTCAGCTCACACAGCCAGAAGCAGAACAAAAAGAAGAAATAATCAGCCGGATAAGCCGTGATCTATGGGGAAAATTAGATGAAGATACGCAGCAGCAGTTATTATTTTCTAATAACTGTAATAAAACAGAGATTATGGCAAAACTAATGGGCATGCTAAGAGACGATACAAATGAGGAGATTATCAATAGTTATCGAAAGGTGAAACATTTTAATATCCCTATCTTACTAAAACGCCATGAGTCCCGGATTAAGCGGACGGTTATAAATAGGGCTCAGATTAAAGAGAGCGCTGATATTAGTGAGGCAAAACAAAAAGCAATTAATGATCTTAACGCGTCGTTATGGAACCTGCCTGATCTACCGGCTGAAGCGCGTGAAATACTTATGATTTACTCAGGCGGTGACTTACTGAGAGCGCGGGAAATATTATTCGGTATGTTCAGCAATCAGCTCATTCGAAACGCGCAGGAAACGATAGAGGATTTCGCGAAAAAAGGAAGGGGCAAAAGCATAGTCGAATCAGGTAATTTCGAGATTCGCAAAGTCTGGGTAATGGAAGAGTTTTTAGATAACTTCGCGGATACGCTCTTTGAAGATGAGATAACAAAAGAAGAAAAGCTGTTGTTATTTGAGAAATTAGAACTCAAAGAAAAGGCAGAAGATGATATTATGCTGGCTTTGGCAATGGCCGCCTCAGGAGTAGATGATAAAAAACTTATCGATAAATTAGGACAAGAAAGATATAGCCGATTAAAAAATACCGATGAATTCAATAAGGCAAGGCAGGCGTTTGTAGAGCTGGCAGAGACAAATCGCGACTTATTAAACAGCGCTGATATAGCCAAAGCGGTCGAATTGTCCTGGGGAGAAATGCTTAGCAAGACAGATTATTCAAAATTAATAACGCATTATAAAAACGAGTATGTTGTTGAGAATGTATTGCGCATGCATATACTTGGTATCCTTTCAAAACAAGCTTATGAAGAATTAAAACAAGCGTTGGGAGTAGATGAGGATAATAAAAGTATATTAGAGCGGATTGAGGCGGAAATAAAGGAAGAGTTAAAAAATGAAGCTGGCAAAAAAAAGGAAGATGAAAAACCCCTTACAATTGCTTTAAACAAAGCCCGCGCAGAGTATACGCGTATTGCCTCTTCCATAAACACAAAGATGTATTTATTAGGACAAAAGGGAATAAGAGATGCTGTTAAGGGCATAATAAATAACAGCTTAAGTGTTGAAGAAAAAAATAAGCTTATTGATGATTTTATGGATAAAAATATTGTAAATAAATCAATTAAGGATTTCATCCAATATGGCAGGGTAAGCGAAGAATTCCTCCAGGCAATTCCTCCTGAGAGGCTTAAAAAGATAAAAGAAAAACAGGATTACAAGGCTTTATTTAATAAAGCGCGTGACATGAAAGATGAATTTAAACAAAAGAAACAAGAGCTTGTTGATACCCTTTGGGGCCAACTGCTGGAGGACGAAAAAGGCGCGTTTTTAATGGATAATCAGAACGATGAACAACAGGCTAAAAAAGAGGTTTTTAAGGTGTTTGAAAATATTAGCAGAAATCGTTTCCCTGATGTAGTTAATAACCTCTTAAGGCAGAAAGCTAATTTTATAGCCGATAATTATAATTATGAATATACTGAAATTCAAAGGCAGAGAGAAAAACAGGTCGAAGCTCTTGAGAAGGCTTTGAATGAGAAACAGATTACTGAAACCGAATACAATACCCAAGGGAAAGAAGCGGAAAATCTATATGGCAAAGATATAGAGGCATGGTTTGCCAATATATGGACAATAGAGGTAAACCCAGCGGCGGCTAAGATGTTTAAACGTTATTTTAACTTGAGTGAGAAAAATTTCAAAGAGATGTTTAAAAAGCGGATTATTGAGGCGGTTAGTAAACGGTTTGAACTTGAAATAGATAATGTGGTTATATTATCCGCGGATTTAGAACAAATAAAGCAAAATAACTCAAAAGCGGTTAAGAAGTACGTAAATGAAGAAATAAAATATTTATCTTTAAATTTGGAAGAAAGAACGGATAGAAAAACACATAAATTAAATAAATTAAGAAATAGTTTAAAAGAATATCTTTGGAAATACGCGGCAAAGGAGGATCTTACAGTTGAGTATGAGATCAAACACGCTTCTGAAGAGCAGGCAAAGGACGCGTTATTAAGTGATATCGCGCTGAGTGTAAAGCTTGAGTTTTTATCCCAGGAAGATGATATAAAAAATAAATTGCGCGCTATAAAAGAAGCCTTGTATCGCGGTGACGCGGATAGAGAGGAGAAACAGGATAAACTGCATAAAGAATTGTGGGATAAATTAAGCGATAATAATAAAGACAGGCTCAGAATAATTTCCAAGCTTGATGAAAAGGTTGCTATGCGTGTTCCGGCTGCGATTATAAAAAGTATATACCGCAGACGGACAAAGGAAAAATTAGACGAATTCCTTAACGCGAAAAAAATGCTTGATTTTGTAAAGAATAACTTGGAAACAATTAGAGACGCGAAATACCGCGATGACGCGGGGGCCAGGGAGATGATAATAGCCCTGATGATGGAAGAGATGAGTAACTTCGACAGTAAGCTTCGGGCAGACTTGCCCTATTATTATACTACAGAAGAATCCGTGGAGAATTTTTTGTTTGACGCGCTTGACAGGGCAATCATGATTTTAGCTAACGAAGAAATTGAAATAAACAATAAAAAGATGAAGGAAAAGAACGCGTTTATTGAAAATAATGAGGGTAGAATACTCAAGGCTTTAGAGATGGAGAAGACAATCGATGAACTTAAACAGCTAATAGAAGAATACTGGCAGACGCTTTCCCATAAAACACAGCTTGCTTATCGTGATATTGTTAAGTGGGATGGAACAAAAGCGCGGGAAAATGCTTATCGCGACGCTGAAGCTATTGTGATAAATCAAGAGGCAAAACGTTTATTAAAGGCGCTTATTAATACAAACGCTTTACAGGAAAAAGAAAAGGATATTGACGCTGTTTTTTCAGTTGAAGATCTTGAAAAAATTATTAAAAACTGGTCTGTGTCCGCTGAAAAAATAAAGTTATCAGTTTTGCCTGATATCCTGGCTCTATTAGGTAAGTATGAGCATATTCTCCGCTGGATAGAAATATTAAAGGAAAAGAAAGATGAACAAGCAAAAGAAATCATAATTATTTTAAAGGCAAAAATCTATGATGATCTGCCGGATGACTTAAGAAACGCGGCAACGCGCCTAAAAGGCGAAGAAAAAGCCGCGCGGGAATTTGTTTTTAAGATTCTATCGGCATTCCATAAACCGCGCGCGGCAAACAGATATATGCAGGTAAAAGAAGGGTTGAATAATATTAATTTAAGCCATTTAAGTATAATTAGCCGGAGAATTGATATGGATGAATTAGCTAACATAGAAGATGAGGAGTTAAAACAAGAGATAGAGGAGCAAAGGACAGGAATAATTTCAGAAGGCATTAAAATGTTTACGAATGTTATTGATGATTATAATGCCTGGACAAAATTTATGAAAAACAGTTCTCTTGATCTTGAAAATAAAGAAGTTTATTTAGATAAGCTTTATAAGGATTATGGGTTGACTACCGCTGAACCAATGCCAGTATGGGCAGCTGAGATTGCCCGTTCCTTAAAGAATCATATGCTTGGCAGTCCGCATCCGAAATTCAAAGGGTTTATAAAAGAAATATTCGACGCCTTAATCGATAAGATAAAGGAAGTCTCCGCTGCGTCGTCAACGCTGACACAGCCGGATGCAAAAGCCCCGGATGCTGCGGGCCGGCAAGGGCATGATGTATCAGTGCCCCAGACCGCAGAGGATACTTCTTATCAGGAGCAATCCGCGGCTGCTCAGGAAGAAGATAAGCCTGCTGTGATTAACCTCGAACTTAAGGCCAGGTATGACGCTATTTTTGAAGCAACCAAACAGCAGGGTAATATGGAAAATCCGCGCGGTTTTTCGCAGGCAAAGGTTACGTCCCTGGATTATGGTTTCGGCTTAGAGCAGGATTTAACCGCAAGGCTTAAGTATATCCAGGAATGGATTAATGCCATCGGCTTAGGTGACAAGGTTAGCTTCAATAATCCGGAGAATTTACACGTAACTATTCAGCCGATTAAATTTTTCGAGAAACAGGAGGATATGACCGATGAAGAAATCGCCGAACAGGAAAGAATCATCCGGGAAGCATTAAGTAATGTGCCCGCGTTTACCCTGCGGTTTAAAGGCATAACCTTAACATCGGACGGAGGAATATTCGCGCAAGGGTATGTGGATGATAATACAATATCGGCCTTACGTACGCTTTTAAGAGAAAGATTCGGGATTACTTCGGATATCCCGAACATTGTGCATATCACGCTCGGTATGGTAGAGAAGCGGCTTACGCAGGAAGAATTCAATACCCTGATTGAAGAGATAGCCGGTTTGAGGGATTTTGATATCGGCGAAGTAAAAGTTAATGAATTAAAATTCGGGAAATACTTTGGTTCAAAAGGAGAAGACAAGGAACTGGTTGCTGTAATAAGATTAGTCGAAAATCGCGGCTCGCAAGAGGAAACTCGTGAATCGCAGGCTGATTCAGGCGAATCTGTTAATGACTGGGAGCCGATTGCCGATTTAGATGGTAAGATAATTGTAAATAAAAAAACAGGAAGATTAAAATACCAAGGAGATGGCGCTTTGGTGGAATTGAATTGTTCTTTCGTTGGAAATCGTCAAGGAAAAACATTAGGGAATCAGTTGAAAATTTTGCAGGGAGATTCGGATCATCCAATTCTCAATGCTCTTTTTGAAAGTGAAAAAGAACAAATGGCAAGAAGCGCCGGGAAATTGGCTGAAGAATTGCGGGGAGAAATTTCAGAAGGAAAGGTGGTTGTGGTGACCAGCCGGCTTGGCCGCGCTAAAGAATCATCTGTGCCTTTTATAGCATATGTCAGAGATAATTTTGAGAGTATCCTCCCTGATGTTGAAGAACCGTTAACTGATGAAATGTCATTTGGCTCTGCCCGCAATAAACCCTATGTTAAGCTATCAGAAGATGATGATCGTAAAGCGGTTTTTGCGGAATTTGGTTTGGTTGAAGAAATGTCCGCGGAGGAGGAAGAAATTCGGAGGAAAATATTTGATGAAGATGACGCGAGAAGTAAATTTTCCGGCGGAGAAAGCCGAATAGATTTATTGATTCGCGCTAAACGATTTTTGAAAAAAATAAATGCCGAATATCCCGGAAAAACAGTAGTAATATTCTCCCACTCGGAATTTTTGGGAGCTGTTGGGATTGTTACCGGAAGCAACGTTTTAACCAATGAGCGGGGAGAAATTATTTGGCCGAAATTAGGGAATAATGATGTTATGAAAATTCATTCGCGGACTGAAATAAGCGAAACCGGCGGTTCTTCTCATGAAACAACCAGAACAGGGCCGGATTATCAGCAAACAAGCGCAGAAAATACTGCGCAGGCAGAAGATATTATCTTAGGTAGCGATGCTCCTATTAAGGGGGAAAATATCAGGCCTAAAAAACTAGGTGATGGAGTTCCAGAAATTTTAGAAAAGACATGTCCTGTGCTGGAAAAGAAAGAAGAACCGGCGGATGTGAGAGAGTTGATTGATATGGCGGTGTGAGGCGCGTAGCGCCGAGAGCCGAAGTCCGAAGGACGGCCGCTTCGCTAGGACGAGGGACGTAAAATAAGTTATGAATGACGAATGATAAGTTAAGAGTTTAAGTAAAAAGTGTGCTATCCTGAAATAGGTTGACAGAGAATATTGACTAAGGATGCTAACTATTTGCTAATGCTAATATGTTCGTTGAAATGGGGTATTTAAATAATTTTACACTTAACATAATTTTTTCCGCTTAAAAAACAGC
>JAKLQT010000080.1 GCA_022013205.1 Candidatus Omnitrophota bacterium
CGGCGTATTCGGGCTTAAAATTTCCAATCTTTAACTCGATAGCAACAAGGCATTTTAACTGCCTGTGGTATAAGAGCAAGTCAATAAAAAATTCTTCACCTTCTACTTCGACGCGATACTGACTTCCAATAAAACAAAAATACCCTCCCATTTCTAATAAAAACTTACGGACATTATTCATCAGTGCGCGTTCCAGTTCCCTCTCTAGATGTTCTTCACCAAGTTCAAGAAAATCAAATATATATTCATCCTTTACCGCCAATTTTGCCTGTTTTCGTATTTTTGCCGGAACAGTTTTATTAAAATTCGTCTGATTGGCAAGTGTCTTCTCAAAAGACTGATTTTCGATATGATGGATAAGTATGTTCTTTGTCCAACCGAACTTTTTGGTCATAGTAATATAAAATTTCCGTGTTTGATTATCTTTACAACGGCTCATGATAACTATGTGTTTGGTCCAGCTAATTTCTCCAACCAATGGTTGGAGATTTGTATTCCTGTAATATTCCAAATAGAACTGCCGCATATACCATAAATTTTGAACCGAAAACCCTTTAACGCCGGGAAACTCTTTCTGCAAATCCTTGGCGAGATTCTCCACCACAGATTTACCCCATCCAAGTGCCGTTTGTTTACTAACAATCTTCCTGCCTATATCCCGATAAAGAAGAATAAGCTCTTTATTTACCGCTTTTAAAGCATCATACTGCGACTTGCGAATTCTTTGCTTAATATCTTCAAGAAAAACTCTGTAGTCCTTAGATTTTATTATTTTTGACATCTTTCCATTCCTTTAGTGAACGTCTGACTATATTGTCTAAATTCTTTTTTGGAATTCGAACCAGAACCTTCCGATATATTGTTAGATATCGACATCGCTGCTCCTCTGAGTTGTTCTGTGAATCGAAAAAGCTTTGCTTTTTCTAATCTATCTGCGATATTAAATAATTTATCAGCAATTTCTATGGCTAATTTCCATATTTCCAAATCTTCAAACCGAAACTTTACCATTTGCTCTTCATCTCTTTACGCTCTGCGCTATGCTCTTATCCCCTGCGCTTTGCATCTCAGTCTACTTTCCACCACCTGTGAGGGAATTTCTTTTGAAGGATCTTATCGCCTTCTCCTATTGGCTTTACTCCTGAAGCTCTCATGTCAGCATCGATCATTATCTTTACTAAATCATTAAATTTTACCTTTGGTTTCCAATTAAATACTTTCTTTACTTTTTTGATATCAGCAATCAGACTATTTACTTCTGTGGGCCGAAAATAGTGAGGGTCAATTTCCACATATTTTTTCCAGTTAAAGCCGATATAACTAAAAGCTGCCTCAACTAATTCTTTTACAGAATTAGACCCCCCTGTACCCGTAACATAATCATCAGGCTTATCATGCTGCAAAATTTGCCACATTATCTCGGTATATTCCGGCGCATAGCCCCAGTCTCTTTTAGCCTCTAAATTACCAAGGTAAAGTTTATCCTGCTTACCGGTTAAGATGCTAACTACTGCCCGGGTAATCTTTCTGCTGACAAAAGTTTCGCCACGTCTTGGAGAATTATGTACGTGAATTTTTCCAATACCGCAATGAAATTCTCCGGATGATGTTTCAAGATCACAGAACCACTCCTCATAATTTGGCATCTCGACAATCTTTTTTATTTCGAAAGGATTCTTGTGAAGGTGATGAGCCAAACATGCGGATCCACCATATTGAATTTTTCGTATAAAAGTTCTTGAGATCCCCGTCAACCGAGACATTTCCCGTTGAGATGCCCTTTCCAACACCAACTCTTTTACCGCGTACTCTTTTGAGATATTGTCCACGGTTGATAATAAATTCAGCGAATAGAAAATCCGGCCGTCCTCTTTAGCTTCAACAGTTAAATTAATATCCTGTTTCGTAGTTTTTTCAATGAGATACCACAATCCCATAGCTAAGGTTGCCGAATTGGTTTTAAAATTCTTAAACTCATACGTACATAGATTACTTTTTAAGCCGTCTGTTGCGTTGTACCCTCGCAAAAAAGCAAGCATCACAGACGTTTCTGAATTAAGAATAGCTTTCGGAACGCGCTTCGTCCGATCCTCATTATAGATATCAATACCCCTTAACCACTCATTCCCCCCATTGAGACAAAGCTGGCCGACTATTTTTGCCGAATTGAATCCTGATCGGGTTGGATAATATTTCGTACATCCCCCCGTAACCGCCGACCACAAATAATCAAAATGATCCCTTATCTGAGGGGATGAGTTAGTAAACTTTCCATGTATGCCAATTCCTTGCTTATTACAGGTGAACGACCCATCACCTACCATCATACCCATGAGCTCAGCCTCTTCTTCAGTAATACGACGCGTACCGTAGAAAGTCGGCCCGCATTCAGGAAAATCGATTACTTCCAAACAATCGCCAATGATCATATCCCCTACTTTTTTTTCATCGCCGCCTTCCATAAATCCAACGTGGCTTGAAGTAGCCATGAACGCTCCCGAACGTGAGTTTATAAATCTTGGCTTCTTGTTGTCTCCCGCAATATCATGAGGATACGCCGAAGCGTATTTCACTTCAACCCAACCGCCTTTTCCCCACACGCAAATGCCAGAGACTTCTCGCGACTGGTACTGCTTTATAGATTTGTCAAAAGGAACAATTTCAGAAATCGGCTTAATATCAAACTCTTCTTCCCCTCCTCTTTTACAAAACATTGGCATAAACGAAGCCACCGTTTCATGATTAAAAAGTATCCCGTTACAAGCAAACATATTATAGCCATCGCGATAGTTTTTTGTCAGCCAATATGAATAAAGCTTAGCGCAGGCATAAGGGCTTTGCGGTTGAAACTGAGTAGTTTCACATTGCGGCGGACATGCTGAGCCAAACATTTCGCTGCTGGAAGCCTGATAAAACTTGACCTTTTTGCCGCTGCGGCGGATTGCCTCCACTATACGTGTCGTGCCTAAAGCAGTGATATTTCCCGTGTATTCAGGTATATCAAAACTTACCCGCACATGGCTTTGCGCGGCCAAATGATATACTTCGTCAGGTTTTATATTAAAAATAATATTATTGATTTGTTCAGCATCGGAAATATCGCCATAGTGCAGCAATAATTTAGCCCCTTTAGAGTGCGGATCAACATAAATATGGCCTATCCTGCTGGTATTAAAGGTGCTCGCGCGCCGGATTATACCATGCACTTCATAGCCTTTAGATAAAAG
>JAKLQT010000081.1 GCA_022013205.1 Candidatus Omnitrophota bacterium
GCGCTCATTACCGCGGCTGGTGATATGATAAAAACAATGCTCTGCTTGTAATCGATAGGGGCGTGCCATAGCACTAGTCTACTGCTCTCATTAAACTTTGTCAATTAGTTTGTACTTTGGAGGGCTGACCCCTCTGCTTTCTGTTATTTTTGCAATGATTTAAAGCTTTTTTACGCGACCCTCATTCTTTCCCGTGAGTGGTAGGGACTGCAGGCGGGGCTTTTTTACTACCGGTATGTAATAAAATCTATTCCAATGCGGGTTTGGAAAGGGGTTTGTTTCTGCAAGCGTTTTTTTGTTCTATCGGAAAAATTTGCTGGTAGAATGTGGACTTGGGGTATCTGGGGATGAAGCTTTGAATTGACGAATGATCGGGGTATTCAGGCTGTGTTTTACCTTCTCATGCATGACCATAAAAAAAATGAAGGTTAGGGAACTAAGGGGTAAGCACAGCCCCTTCTTTAAAGATACACTAAATAATTAATTTTTACTTTTGCAGTCTGACTGTTCTATCAACAACTTTAAACAACACCCCTTATTCCCGCTATTCCCCTTAGACAATGAAGAGCTCGCTCTTCGATTGGCAAGAAACTAAAAAAGAACTATGCCAATAACTTTGATACTTTGATGTACGTTAGTTTCCTTAGTTTCCTTTATTTCTATTTCTATTACCTAATAATAGTATCCCCCTGGATACTTTTCCATATTCTCTTTCCTTACCAGTTCTTGCTCTTCCTTTATTTCAGCAAATTCTCCGTTGAATATCTCAGCGCCATGTTTTATTAATACGTTAGCATATTGTTTTAATACTGATTCTATATAATCCTGTTTATACATTTTTTTTACTTTTGTATTACTAATATTTTTCTTTTCTCCTTTTAGTCTCATTAATGTTTCCAAGAAAATCCATCGAGCTGGATCATATTTGCCAACTTCGTTATTTTTCAATTCAACAACATAAATTAAAATACCATCTCTTAAGTCATGAATAATAACCAACCCGCATTGACCATTCATAAAAGTTAATTTTGTATAACATCCCTTATGTGTTGCGAAAAGCAATTTAAAGGAATATTTTTTAAATACTTGTTCAAAGCAACTAAAACAAGCATCATGGAATCTTTTTTCAATACTTATGCTTTTGAAAAACATCATTTTCCCAACCTTTGATATTTTTTAAAAAGAAACTGGATATTTTCTGCGTCGCGGGTAATTTCTTGTGGCACGATCCTCCATTTGATAATAGCGACCTCTATCTTTTCTCCCTGGATCTAAACCTATGTCATAAATATCTCTATTTAAAGCTTTTTGTTTTAGGATCCACAACCAATTCAAACCTTCCAGAAAATCTAAATCTTTTTTTAACCACTCTGGCACATTAAAAATCTCAACATCTATGTTCGGATTTTCATTTTTAAATTTTACTTGAGCTTCTACAACCCTTTCCCATGTTTCTCCTATCATTACAACTTTTTGTTTTCTTCTCGATTTTTTACATTCTTTCGTTCTTTCTTTTTCTTGAGAATCTTTCCTATTTAATCCATTCCTATCCAATTCATTCGTAACATTGCCGAAGCCAAACTCTCCCATAGGAGGAATACCCACTGCTTGTAGTCCCCACGGATCCTGATAATTCGTTGGATTATTCCCCACATAGCTGTAAAGATTCATCGAATCCGCATACCCAATCGGGTCCGTCTGCAAGAACCTGCCTAGTGCTGGATCATAATACCTAGCTCTATAATAATATAATCCTGTCTCTGTGTCCAGCCTTCTTCCTGTAAACCCATAACTATTTCCAATTGCAGATTCACTCAGCACTACATCATTTACATCCTTTATTGTTGTATTTCCGTATACATCATACTCATAAGATTCAACTACTATGCCTGAGGCATCTGTTAATGCGACTACCGAACCTAATCCATCCATGTGATAATAATATTTATTCGTTCCATCATCAAGAAGAATCGGCTCGTCAATTCCCGGCCCATACACATACTTCCTTAGCAATGTCCCGGAACCGTTATATTCCGCTATTACCTGATCACCGTCATAAACAAACCAGACGTCAGAAGACAGAGAACCGACGACAGATTTATGAATGCGTCTGCCGAACGCATCGTATTCATAATCTATCGTTCCTTCAGTTGTTGTTGATTGCACCAATCGGTTATCAACATCATAGCTATAACTATTAGTTCCGTCATTTATTAGATTACCATTATTATCATACGCGAAAATAACTGCCTGAACTTGTGTATATTGATTAACATTGTTAGCGGTATAGGTTGTAGTGCCTGCTGTATCTGTCACTGTTGTTCTATTGCCCAGCTTGTCATAATTGTATGCTGTATCATCATGCTCATATCCATCAGGATAGTCTGCATTGGTTAATTGATATATATCATCATACGTATAAGCATGCGTTCCGTTAGAGTCTGTTTTTGTTAGTTTGTTGCCGACATTATCATATTCATAATGTAGGGGCGCTCCTTGTGTGCGCCCGAGGTCAGTCAACCTATTCAGGCCATCATAGTTGTATGTGGTCTGTACGGAGTTAGCATAATCAAGCTGCATTCTTCTTGATAAAATATCATAGCTGTATGAGGAAATATTCACAGCGGTCTTGTCCTTGATTGATGTTAATCTATTCATCTGGTCATATTCATAGGTAATATAATCAGCATCCGGATATGTAAGCCTGGTTCTATTTCCCAGGGCATCGTATTCATAATTAATGCCGCGGGCAGGATACTCTACAGATAGAACACGATCCAGATTATCGTAAGTGTAATTAATTGTGCTATTAGAATCGGTAACAGACGTTAACCGACTGGCTATATCATAGGTATAATTAATTTCAGTTGTTTGATTATGATCTTTTCCGGTTACCCTGCCCAGCTCATCATAAATATAGTCAACTATATCATTTTTCCTGGTTATTTTTGTTATTAAGCGGGAGTCTTTATCATACGTATACTGCTCAGAAGTATTATCCGCGAATATCGTCATTGAGAGCCTATCAAGCATATCATATTCATAAATAGTTTCGTTATTTTTCGCGTCGATTATTTTCGTGAGTTTATTATTTTCACTATATTCATAATTTGTAACAGCAGAGTTCGCGTCTCTTACCTGGATAAGCCTTGAGGCCTGATCATATACATAATAGGTATGATTTGCTTCTGAGTCTATTATCTCTGTTCGATTACCTTCCTTATCATATACAAACGCGGTTAGTAAATACTCCGCTGTATTTTTATACTGCTTTATTTCAGTGAGCAAGTCCCTGGCATCATATCCATATTCTATTGTCTGCCATTTGCTCTTTATGTCATTTGCCTGTCTTTCCAGCTTTATCAGTTTATTATTAGCGTTATAACTGAACCTGGCCTCATAATTAAACGGGCTGGGAGCTATTACCTTTGTTAAACGGTTCAGATTGTCATACTCGAATACTGAAGCACTGCCCAAAGCATTGGTGATTGTCTTAACATTGCCTAAGGCGTCATAGGCCATCCGGGTTTCAATATTCTTTGTATTGTCTTTTATATACGGCTCTTGATAATTCCTGATTGTTTTGCTTAAATAACCGGCAGCATCATATATATATTTTGTTATTGTTCCTCTTGGATCTGTAATCGTCTCTACCTGTCCATAATCATTATAGGTAAGATTTACAACAGGGCTTGTCCCCTGCACAGCAGGCAATGTGATTTTTTCCAGGTTGCCTTTATCGTCATAATCATAAGCACTAACATAGCCCAGCGGCGTAGTCCTGGTTTTGACATAATTATAAGCGCTCTCATATGTATAAGCAGTCACTAAAGACTCCTCATCAGCAAAATCAGTCTGATTTATGGAAACTTTAGTCATGTTTCCCATCACGTCATACTCATAATCAGTAGAGTTACGCTTTGGATATATTATTTTGGTTAACTGCCTTTTACTGTTATATTCATACCCGTATTCCTGTATAGGATATTCATCCTCAGGCTTTTCAAAGATTTGTTTATTACTTGTTGTACCGTCTTGATTAAAGTTATATACGACCTTATTTCCATTAGCATCATAAAATGTTGTCTTCAAGCTCTCGTACTCAAAGGAGTACGTGCCCTGGCCGTATTTTTGGATGATTACCCGGCTATTATCATCATAGATATTTTCTAAATATAAGTTCCCCTCCGGGTCGGTTATCTTAGCCAGGCGTTTTTCCGCGTCATATTCATATAGTGTCGTAGATTCTGTGCCTATATCTGTGGGCTTAGGGGTTAAGGCTTTTTCTAACAAGAAATCAGCGTTATACTCGTACTTATACTCACGCCCGGTAAAGTCAGTTATTGTGTTAATTTTATTGTTACTAGTATAAGTAATATTTATTCCCCTACCAGCGGTATCAATTATTTTTATTAAACGATTACCCGTGTCATTTTCCAAAGTTATATTATTGCCATTTCTATCAGCAATTACTCTCAGCCTCCCTGCATCATCAAATAAATACCGCTTTCCATGCTTTTCTTTTAATTCATATACACTTGCCATGCCGCTTGGGACTGTGCCCTGTAAGCCTGCTGGAATCGTAGAATAATATGTAAGCTGAGCATAGCTTTCATTGCTTTGATTTTCATATGTTCCATCACCTGTATCCTTGAACATATCAACCTTTCCATTGGGCATTTTAAGCGCGGCATAGTCATACTCTGTGTCAGTAACAAAGCTTATATAATAATCAAAAGAATGCGACCATCCTATTCCAAACGGCCCATCATATAATTCCTGGTTATTATAATATCTTTTAAAATCAAGCCCCATGGCTCGAGCCGGAATATAAAAATCCTGATAAGTATAATCAAAGTAACCATTATGCAGATTTACAGGATCTGCCCCGCTATCTCCGGCTCCGACATTTCCTCCGCTGCTAGCACCTAACTACCGCCAAGAGCAGGCATTTTTATCCCGTTGTTCCAGCACATAGGCACTACTCTTTCCGCTAAAGCAAGCAGCGGTACTGGAAAAAGTGAATTAATCATAAAAACTGTTAAGACGATTATTGAGCTGAGTTTTAATATTTTGTTTTTCATATGTTTAATTTCCTGAAGTATTTTTTATTATAATTATTCTGCCTCCTATTGCCGGGCCTTGTTTTGAATCAAAATAATTTACATCAATCTTATAATTATCGTTTCCATACAATCTGGTATCGAGCTCATACTTAAATGATAATACCTCAGGATTATTGTCATTTATTCCGGTTGTGCTATAGAGCAGCTCTCCGTTAATATAATACTTCACAGAATATCTATCCAGCTCAAAATCTGTTGGATAGGGCGAGATATCCAGGGTGATTATTCCGCCGGCAGTTTCCGCCTTTTTAAGGGGATTTAGAGAAGCCACCTTATCTGTACTTTTTTTCGGTTTATGTATATGTATAGTAATCTGCTCAGAAAAAGCATTTACATCACTTAGCGCGACGCAAAATACTATTGTTAAAATTACTAATTTTTTAATATCTAACATACCCTCTCCTAAAAATCTAAATCAATTTGTAAAATTACCGGCTCAGAATAATTTTGTCCAACGCGTGCCTGAACCACTGCCCTGTATCCGCCTTCACACAATCTACTATTACTATCATCTAATCCATCCCAGGTAATATTATGAACCACTCCCTGAGATAAGAAGCTATCACTTAACAAAGTTTTTGCCCTTACAGCGCTGCTGTTATAAATATTAATAGTAACATTAGCATCCTGAGATACTGTAAAGTAAATATTTGCCTGCTCATAGTCAGTTCCTATGATATAAGGATTAGAGCCGTCAGGCCTAACCCGGACATTTGTAATGCCAAAGTTTTCAATGATTGGCCTGCCGCCTTTAATAAGAATCGCGTTATCCTCAAAAGTATAAGCCCAAAGCGCGATTAAATAATCACCATACGCAAGCAGATTTCCAGATTCATCCCGTCCATCCCAATAAGATACATGATTTCCAACCGGCATAGGCTCTTCGGTTTTTATAAATCTTAATTCCGGGCCTTCATAGTAATCATCCCTTACACGCAATGTAATATATCCGGATCTGGATAATGTA
>JAKLQT010000082.1 GCA_022013205.1 Candidatus Omnitrophota bacterium
AAAATTAGGAAGCATACTTTAACTGGTCGATCTCTTGGTTCTGAGGAATTTGTAAAAAAGATGGATCGTATTTCTCAATCGAATCGCCTAAAAAGATAGGAACAATGCGGTATAGAGAGGGCGGGCGCTGTCCCCATACCCATGTCGGGCGCTGTCCCCATACCCATGTCCCCGTTCCCCATACCCATGTCCCCGTTAGATTAAGGAAACCAACTGCAAAACGCTTTAAAAAAGAACAAATTGGAGAGGAAAAAACACCCGAAATTAAGGAACATTATGGGAAAGCTATTTTAGAAATAGGTAGGGTTGTAAGATTATTAAAAGAGAAAAAAAATCATCTCAGGAATGGAAGTCTGAAAACCTAAGTCAACTTATTCAATCTCATATAGATAAAAATAAAGAACCTGTTAATGTTACAATGACAGAGAAGGGAACAATCTTATTATATTATGAAACAGAATCATTTCCTGGCAGTAATAGATTCGTCAATATAAAACATGAGTTATCATTTAATAATGATAGTAATATCATAGAAGAATTAATAAGAGATGAAAGCGGAAGAGTCGTTGAAAGAAAAAAGTTTGTACCATCTTATACGGAATCGTCTATTGAATAAGTTTTTTTATTTTTTAATAATGATTGTTTTTTAGAGTTGATCTTTTAGAGTCCGCGCTAAACCCGACCGACCTCCGTCATTAAACCCAGTATTTTTATCCTCAGGAATGTCCTTTGGGTTTGATTTTTTAAGGTTCTGGACCGGTATGAGGAGCCATCTTTCGCCAAGGCTTCAAAATGGCTTTGCCAGTTTAAAAAAATAAAACTACTTAAAATGGATCAAGTAGTTAAAACCAAAAATTTATCTCGGCAACTTTTTGAGTCGCAGGGATTTTTTATTTTTATGTTATAATAAAAAGAGGGTTATAAATTTTTAAATCAACACGTGCAATATCAGAAGGAAATACTTTAAGATTATAATCTCTGGGATTCTGGCTTAAATAATTAGACCATGTGGTGTCGCCACCGATAAAATCATTATATTCCACTGGTCCTCTTTGTGTGAAATCATTTTCAGAATAAGTGGTGTCCACAAATCAGCTGGTCGGATATTTAATTGTATAAGCATACCGAGTATTGCTATAGGCGGTTGTTGCCGCAGCAATAATACTGAAATAATTGTCGCTTTCATCGTATTTATATTCACCTCCAGCTTCCCCTGTTTTTTCTCGTACTTGAATCTTATATTTACCTATATCAACTATTCTTTCAAGTCCCGATCCCGAAATGAAAGCACCAGCATTCCAAACATAAGTACCAGTGTTTGAAATATTTTCGACGATAAAAGAGTAAACACAGGGTGAAAGTGTACACTCTGAAAGTAAAATATCAACTGCCTCAATATTATTAGACGAACTCCATGTAATCTCGTAAGTTTCCCCTTTTGTCAATCTCTCCCCTCCATTTGGATAAAGAACGGTGATGGAGGGCTGAGCTGTTGGGGCGACGATACTCATGATATTTCCTACGGCATCTCCGCTTATAGAGTAATTGGTTGAAATTGCAGAATAAGCTGAAACTGCCGAGACTTTAAAGCCGTCTTGATGCCCCCGTTCGGCCACAGAGCTGATGTCGGCTTTAACCATAAAAGCCTTTGAAGTGCTCTTGGGAATTACAATATAGGGAGAAAATGCAAATGTGGCTGTGCCTTCTGAATTTAAGCTTGCCGAACTTACCTGTGTGCTACCGTAAAATAATTTAATCGGACCGGAAAAGTCGTTAACAGAACCAATGCCAATTCGTTTGACTTCAATGCTTTTAAGATAGAAATCCTCAACTTTGTTGACCATCAACTGAAAACTCAGAAAAGAAACATTCGTTGCTCCCTGATAAACAGTAGCAGATAAGGGTGTGTCCGGCGCTAAAGAATAAATTAAGGAGGGCTGGGCAACAATGCTGAAATAATTATCGCTTTCGTCAGAAAAACCTTGTTCTGTTCCAAAGGAATAAACCTGAACTTTGTAATGGTCTCCAGGAACAATATTATCAGGAACTTTATAGGAATATTTTTCTAAAGAGGCGGATATATTTTGAGCTATCATGTCAGCGATAGGATAAATATTAGATTCGTCTCTAATTAATGAAATATTAACTTTATTAATTCCCTGATTAGACCATTTAACTGTATAGATTTCCCCAACCTCCCATGTCTCTCCGCCATTCGGCGAAAGAACGGTGATGGATTTTTCTTGTTCCTTCACACATGCGCCATCCTGACAGCCATAGGAACATTGAAATCCAATAGCAGAACCATAAATCGAATCGGGGCTTTGACAATAATGTTCTGAAACATAACAATTATCTCCAGAGCAATTATTTGTCTCAATCGCACCACCACTTGAATCCAATGTATAGCATATATCCCAGCTTGCGGTCGGGTTTTTGTCTTCTACTTTTCCTTTTGTATAATAATCTTTCCCTCCGTCCGAATCAGTACAGGCCGCAGTAGCGCATTTTTGATATTCGTGTGTATGGTCCGTGAAATAACTCCAGACTCTTCTCTTACTGCCATCATCATTTGTTTTCCAATCAATATCATCGACGC
>JAKLQT010000083.1 GCA_022013205.1 Candidatus Omnitrophota bacterium
CAATATGAAAGATTTATCATTTGACTGTGTTTCCCTGTGTTCATCTGTGGTTTTTGACAGAACGATAAAAAGGAATTGAATATTAATGCACAGGGACAAGGGATTAGAAATTTTAAGGATAAAGCCGAAAAAGCTTACAGCTTTAAACTTTAAAAAATACGGATATATTATTCAATGGGAAGGGCCTGAAAACAAGAAAGAGAATAACCAGTTTCGCATTGTTATCAGAGACCCCAAGGCAACCGGATGGCGAATCGCGTATTTGATTGTAAGAGCACAGCAGATTAACTTCCTGGAGCAGCATCCTTTTTCATTCGAAAGCTTTGAGCCTATCAAGGGAAAGGCGGTTCTGTATGTTTCCAATAAAAAACAGCCTCAGGCAATAGAGGCTTTTATTATTGATAAACCCATTATTTTACGCAGGGGCATATGGCATAATGTCCTGAGCTGCACCAGGCAAACACATATAAAAATAACTGAAAATAACAAAGTAAAACTTATCAGGTATAAACTTCGGCAGGCAATAGGCAAATGATTATGAATTTTTTGCTAAATAGAGCGATGTCCTTACCTGGTGCAGTATAAAAGCTTGACTTTTTTTTAAAAAAGTATTCTAATAGAACTAATTAAGGACTCAAAACTGTATATGCCAATAATAATGTGCTGAATATTATGTTATTTTTACCTAAAAAGGATTTTGGGAGAAATATGAAACAAGGAAATGTGGTTATAGTAATTATTTTGTGCCTTATATTGCCGGCAGGATACAAAAATAATGAATCCCAGATTATAAGTTACGAGCCTGACTCCTCCCAGAACATATCTGTCTCCCCAAAGAATATTGACCAATCATCAGAGAAAAAAAAATCAGAGATGCCTCTTGAGAGCGGCGAGGCGCTGCCCCTTAATGAAAATCCTTTTCTGAGTGCGATGGAAAGAATTAATTTTGGCGCAGAGACAAAAGAAATAATTGATTATTTAACCGTCACAGCTATTTTCCATTCTGAGGCAAATTCCCATGCGGTTATTGACGGCCGCGTACTGCGGGAAAAGGATGAGATTGATGGAAAAGAAATTGTAAAAATCGAGCCGGAAGAAGTAATTCTAAGAGATGCTAATGGTGAATATGTGCTGAGATTAAAAACATATTGAGGTTAAAAAAATATTGAGAACAATAAAATTAATACTGGTTTGCATAGGGTTGATATTGATAATGGGCAATGGCGCTACCGCGCAAACACAAGGCCCTGGCGAGGGTGATGCGGGCATGCCTGCTGACGTACCCCAAGGCTTGGGGCCAGGAGAAATGGCGCAGAGTGAAGGAATTAAGCCGATTCTGGATATTAAAAAATTAGATAATAATGCCGGATTATATTCCATTGAATTGCGTGATGTGGAACTTGCGGATTTCTTCAGGGTTATTGCTCATGATTACCAGATGAATATCCTGGTAGATAAGAATGTGAAAGGTAAGATTTTTGCCAGCCTGAGGAACATTTCCATAGAAGACGCGCTGAAAGAAATTGCTTACATGAATAATTTAGAGATAGCGCAAAGGAACAATGTGCTGGTGGTAAAACCGCATTTAGTCAGCAAGGTTTTTTCACTTAAATACATCAAAGCGGAAGAATTGTTAAATTCCGGGCAAAGTGCTACCGGCAGCGGAGAACAGCCATCAACAGGTGATTCTTCCAGCCAGAGTCAAGGAAGCGCGGATATTTACGACCTGTTGTCTGAGTCAGGCAAAATATTACTGGGAAAAAATCCCAATTCGATTATGGTAATTGACGCTCCTGAGAAGGTGGAAGAAATAGGGAAGTATCTGGAAATGATTGACTGGGGAATGGAAAGCAGAATTTTTAAGCTTAATTACCTTAAAGCAGAGGATGTTGCCGGAAAAAGTAGTTCTTCATCTGCCGGAGGAGAGACAGCCGAAACAGAAGCAGCTGAACCGGCGGCTTCCGAATGATAACGCAAGACGAGCGTAAGGACGCGTAACTTTTAAAAAAGAAAGGAATCTTAATGCGCAGGGATAGTATCTGGATTATCTTTATACTTCTCTATGTGTGCGTGCTGGGCTCACCTGCCTTTGCCCAGGACTCCTCAGATATACAATCACTTCTTTCCAGTGACGGCAATGTTCTTTTCGGCAGAGATACCAATTCCATCATGGTGACAGATTATCCGGAAAACATAAAAAAGGTAGAAGAATATCTGAAAATGGCTGATATAATTCCAAAACAAGTCCTTATTGAAGCGAGAATTGTAGAAGTAAAACTGCAGGGAGAAAACGCGTTCGGCATTAACTGGCAGAAGTTCGCGGAAAGAGGCGGATTGGGATTGGGCCAGTTCACGGTAGGAACGACTCAGGGAGGGGCGATCGAGCAAAATATTCCTTTTAAACCGACATTTTATCCTGCGGGAAGCACACTGAGTACGGATCAGGAAACTCCGTTTACCTTGACCATTTTTGATGATGACATCACTATGGTAGTGAATGCCCTGGGGAATACTTACGATACTAATATTCTTTCTGCTCCGCGGGTTACCGCGGTAAACACCCACACCGCGGAAATTAAGATGGTTCGTGAACTGCGTTGGGTAGTTCCGGACGTGCAGGTTGATGAGGGCGTGGTTTCCATATCCTGGACTGAGGGCGAAGGAAGCCCGCGGGAGGTCGGAATTTTGCTTGAAGTTACACCGATGATTACCGATGACGATCAGATTTCCATGGTACTTGAACCGGAAGTCAGCGAGCATGTATCTGATATTGAACTAGTAGCTATTGCCGATACAGCGCAGGTTCCTTATACAATTCCGATTATCGATACCCGCGTAGCGAATACAAAAGTGGTGGTCGGTAACAGGCAAACGCTGATTATCGGCGGGTTGATGAAAGAAAAGAACGTAAAAGGAATAACCAAAGTACCTTTGCTGGGAGATATTCCAGGCGTGGGATGGTTATTTAAAAGCCAAAAGGATGTCAAGGAAAAGTCTGAATTGCTTATTTTTGTTTCGCCGACGATTATCAATCCTGATGTTATGTCGAAAATGAAGCGCCGAGAAACAGAGGATATCGGCAAATGGTATATGCAGGCCAGAGAAGCGCGGGAAAAAGCATTAGAAGCCGCTGAAGTGCTAATGGAGAGAAAAAAAACAGAAGATTTATTTTCGTCCAAATTAAGATCCCTGGAAAAGGAAACATTGAAGCGAACTGTTATGGATGTGCAGACTACAGTAATTTTGCCAGGGCTTAAAATCCCTGGAAACGGAAACATTGAAAAGAACAAGGAACAGACGAAATAGTAATAAGACGCGCGCTTTGTGCGGGAATTGCCTAATAGACGGGAGTAAATATATAGTGGCCAAAGCAGTCGATAAAAGGATCGGAGAAATCCTTCTCGAACAGGGATTGATTAATCCGCATCAGTTGGAAGAAGCTTTGCAGGAACAGAAAACAACCGGAGAAAAACTGGGCGAGGTTCTGACGCGAAAAGGATGGCTGGCGGTTGAGGAGCTTAATCGGTCTTTGGCTCTTCAGATGGGGGTGAGCACCTTTGACCTGGCAAATTATATTATTAGCCCCGAGGTAGTGAAACTGATTCCGCAGGACACAGCGATCAAGTATAAACTAATGCCTGTGTTTAAAGTAGGTAATGTATTAAGCGTGGCCATGCTCAATCCGGGAAACGTTTTCATTATCGATGAATTACAGCGGATCACCGGATGCCGTATTGAAGCGGTTTTGGCCGATGAAATCCCGATCCGTAAAGCCCAGGACCAGTATTACGGCGGGGCAGGAACGATTCAGGAAATTGTTTCTACGATTGACAGAAGCAAACTCAAAGACGCGGAAAAACTGGGTGAAGAAGCGCCGATTGTAAAGCTGGTGAATCTGCTGATTGTGGAGGCGGTCCAGTCAGGCGCCTCGGATATCCACATCGAGCCGGAGGAAAAGTTTGTGAATGTGCGTTATCGCATTGACGGCATACTGCATAAACACATGATTTTACCTAAAGACCTGCAGCCGGCGATTATTTCCCGTTTTAAAATAATGTCCTGGATGGATATTGCCGAAAAACGAATACCTCAGGACGGCCGGATTTTAAAAAAGATAGGCAATAAAGACATAGATTTTCGCGTATCCACGTGCCCCACGATTCACGGAGAAAATCTTGTATTGCGAATTTTGGATAAAGGCAATATGCTCGCGGGGCTGGAAAGTTTGGGTTTTCCTGAAAGAGAATTAAAACTATTGCAAAAACTTATTGTTAAGCCTTATGGTATTCTTCTGGTTACCGGCCCCACCGGAAGCGGTAAAACTACAACGCTTTATTCAATTTTGCAAAAAATCAACAAAGAAGATATTAATATTATGACTGTGGAAGATCCCGTGGAATATCAGTTCCCGCAGATTCGGCAGGTTTTGGTTAATCAAAAGGCAGGGCTTACATTCGCGGCCGCGCTGCGTTCTTTTTTAAGGCAGGACCCGAATGTGATTATGGTTGGTGAAATCCGGGATCTGGAAACCGCGGAAATTGCCGTACAGGCGGCGCTTACCGGACATCTGGTATTATCAACACTGCATACCAATGATTCGCCGACCGCGTTTACCCGCCTGGTGGAAATGGGGATTGAACCGTTTTTGGTATCCAGCTCTCTTCTAGGTGTGCTGGCACAGCGGCTGGTAAGAAAAGTATGTTCAAAATGTAAAGAAGAATATGTTCCTGCGCCTAAACTCCTGCAGACATTGGGATTGGGGGAAAACTTCGATCCCAATCAGAAATTCGCGCGCGGAAAGGGATGTTCATTGTGCAGCAAGTCGGGATATAAAGGCAGAATAGGGATTTACGAACTGCTCAAAGCCTCAGCACCGATTCAGGAATTGGTTTTGAATCGAGCATCCGCGGATGACATCCGTGAAATGGCTTGTAAGCAGGGAATGCGCACACTGAGGGAAACAGCGATAGAGAAACTTTTGACAGGAGAAACTACGGCGGAAGAGGTAATGCGTGTAACACTGGGCGGCGGATGATATTTGCCTGTGCGTTAATTGTAATTTTTGGTAAAAAGTGATATAATTAAAGTGAGTAGGTACGATAATAGAATAGGGTTCAATTAGGTTTTAGTAAAGGAATATTAATATATTTCAGCAAGAAAGGGGGAGATAAATGTCTAACTGGAAGGAAAATAAGGTTGTTGGTATTGTGGCTGCAGTGGTAGTGGTATTAGTGGCGATAGTGATGATTAAAATGGTCAGTTCCCATGGTAAATTAACAAAAGAAGAGATGCAGAAAATCGAGGAAATGAGTGCGAAGGCTGATAGACAACTAAAGGCTCATAGAGACTGAAATAAGAGATGAATAAATATAATAATTGGTGATGTATGAGAGGAGGTACTTGATGAGGAAACAAAGAGGTTTTACCTTAGTAGAGCTTATGGTAGTTATTGCCATTATTGGGATCCTGGGCACAGTGCTGATTCCTTCAGTTACGAAATTGACTGATAAGGCGAACGCGGCAAAACTTGTGTCAATAGTCGATTCAATGCGCACTGCATGTGATGCTTATTATAATGATATATCAACTTATGCCTGGGAATACTCGACCCCTAACTATACTGGCGCGGGTAATCATCGTTTATCATTAGATTCTGGTGCGGCTGCCTGGAATGGGCCGTATATCAACTCGCCGCTTTCTCGGGCGGATAATCCCTGGGATAACCAGTCTAGGGTATACTCCGTTACGTCTAACTTTTATTCGAGTTCAAGTGGCAATGGGTTTGATTTGGACGGAAATGGTGGCGAGGAAACAACCGCAGTTGGAAATCTCATGACGTTTTTTGCGGTGCCGACAACAGTCGCTCCAGTTATAAACGAATTGGTGGATGGAGCTAATGAAACTGCCTGGCAAGGTAGGGGGAAATTTGAGTACCTCAACAACTATTACGGGACTTTTTATCTTACCGGCGGCCGCTAATCTGCCGGAGATAATATTTTTTCGCCTCAAGAGAAGGATGTATTTCGATTGCCTTTCCTGAAGTTGATATAGCGGGGAAGGCAATCGAAGAAATTGCTTATCCCCTTGCCTAAGCGCGGTTAACAATAAGATGACAACTGAGAATGTAACTGCCGCATGAAAACAAATCACTTATGCCAAGAAGAGGATGAATCGATTGATTTCATTTGAGAATGTAAGAAAACAGTTTGGACATACCCTGGTTTTAAAAGATATATGTTTTGCTGTAAAAAAAGGAGAGATTTTCGGCCTTTTGGGCCCAAACGGCGCGGGAAAAACAACGTTGATCCGCAGCTTGTTAGGATTGCTAAAGGTAAATTCCGGGACAATCTTGTTTGAAGGCAGGCGCATTGAAAATAAAGATATTCACAAGCAGTTTGGTTTTCTACCGGAAAATTTCTTTCCGCCTCAAAATTTAAAAACAGGGGAATTTTTGGAGATATTAAGAATTGGCCTTAATCCAAATGTTGAAATAGTAAACCAACTCCTAGAAGTAGTTGGGCTAAAGGAGCAGGTAAATAAGCATATAAGAAACTTTTCACGCGGCATGATTCAACGCCTCGGACTTTGCTGTGCTCTTTTAAAAGATCCGCGAATAATCGTGCTGGATGAGCCGGCGCTAGGCTTAGATCCTTTAGGCCAGCATAAGATGCTGAATCTTTTGAGATTGCTGAATAAAAAGGGTAAAACTGTATTTTTCTCCTCACATATTATTTCTCAGATTGAACAGATTTGCAGCAGGATAGGCATAATTCATAATGGTGAAATGCGGTATACCGGCAGTGTAAAAGAAATTATATTAAAACATAAAGCGGCCTCTCTTGAAGAAGCTTTTTTAAAAGAGATTGAAATTAAATGAAAAAAATAATTTCTATTGCGCTGCTTAATTTTAAGCAGGCGACGCGGGATAAGGTTTTTTTAGGAACAGTTTTGTTTTTTGTATTTTATTTGTTTTTTTGTGTATTGTTAAAAGAGGTTTCTCCCGGCCATGCCGAAAAGGTGCTGCGTAATGTGGGGTTGGCCGGGATAGAGCTGACAATTATTATTTTTATAATTTTTAGTTTTACATTTACTTTTTTTAAAGAAAGAGAGACGCGTATCCTGGAGGTATATCTTACTAATTGTACCCGCGCAAGCTATATCAGCGGGAAGATTATCGGCTATCTTTTTATAACTATATTCTATCTGTGTTTTTCCGCGCTTGCCTATTGTTTTGTCTTGTATCTCTTCGGCGCGTTTGACGTTAGTGTATTAGCAGCGCTTTACCCTTTATTTTTGAAGATCACGCTGATTATTTTTATAACCAGCATTTTTTCATGTTTATTTTCATCCTCGGATTTAGCTTTACTTTGCAGTTTATTTTTTTATATAGGATGCGAACTTATGCCGATGGCGTTAAAAATTGTAAAGGCTCATGGCGCGAAAGGACAAAAACTAATGGTCGAGAGCCTGTATTCTTTTTTGCCTAATATGGATAAACTGGATATCAAACAGCTTGCTGTTTACGGGCAGCTTCCCGGTTTAAAATATTTATTTTTAATTACTTTTTACGCGATTAGCTACATTGCGGGCTTATGGATAATAAATGTTTTTGTTTTTCAAAAAAAGGAATACTGACGTTTGTTTTATTTTCAGTTTGTATCGTTGCTATTGCCTGGGCGTCTTCCCAACTGCAAAAGGTGAGGATCCAAAATAAAGAGAAGATTGTCTATGATAGCCCGGCTGAGTACGCGAAGCTGATTGCCGGGAATTTTCAGGGAATTTTCGCTGATGCTTTTTATATCAGGGGGATTTTGGCAATCACCGATGAATATGAAGACCGGGCGGTTTGGCAGAAATGGGTTGAAGGCAATTTTGCCGCCGCGCTTATCCTTGACCCGCGGTTAATTGAAGCATATTTTTTTGCCGGAATCGTGATTGCCCGGGATGAAGCAGGAATCGACAGCGGTATCGCGTTTTTAAAACAATACTATGCGCTTAATCCAAAGCAATGGAGAATCCCTTACTGGATTGGTTTTAATTATTTGCAGAAGGGGGAGTATCTGATGGCGGCAAAATACTATCAGGAAGCCGCAGTGCTGCCGAGCGCGCCGCCTTTTTTAAAAAGTAATCCGGCGATGTTATATTATGAGGCCGGAAGCCCTTCACTTGGAATCATGTACCTGGAGGGATTACTGAATTCGGTGAATGATCCGAAGCAGCTGGAGTGGATTACAATCAAGCTGGAATGGCTCAAACATATTATGTTTCTGGAAAAGAAAGTGCAGGAGTTTAAAACAGTTTACGGAGTTATGCCCCGCAGCCTTACAGATATGCTTAAGGCCGGGACGCTCAGAGACATCCCCGCAGATCCTTTCAGAGGGGGATATTATTTTGATGCCCAAAGCGGACGGGTAAAAAGCCGATTAATTGATAAGTCGAAGCGCGGAGGAGAATTACGGTGAATGATATTTCCAAAAAAGAATGGCGCGGCAAGAGAAAATTTATTAGTGCGCGGTTGAGCGCGCTTACATTGGTTGAATTGATGGTGGTTGTGGCGATTGTCGGAATCATTTCTACAGCGAGCCTTCTTTCGATTTCATATACTGATAGCCGGCGGCTGGAAACAGAAACGCGTAGAATTATCGGTGATTTATGCTGGGCGAGGAAAATGGCGGTTGCCCGGCACATTAATTATATCGTGGATTTTGATATTGTAAATGAACAATACACAGTCTATGAAGGAAGCGTTTCCCCGGCAAATATGTGCAAACAACAACGCCTGGTAAGTGATATCTCATTACTGGCCCCGCTTCCAAACCAGGTTGTTTTTAATTTTCCTTCAGGAGACAGCCTGGCCAAACAGATTGATTTGAGTTATCGCGGGCAAACACGGCAAATAATTATTTTCAGTGGGAGCGGATATGTCAGAATGCAATAAAAGGATTGTAGATCCGGTACGAAAAACGTATAATAAAATAAGAATGAAGATAACCTTGTTTCGGTTTATTGTTTCTTTATTTTCGAACAACCGCGGCCTCAGGCAGGGATTAAGCCTTATTGAAGTTTCGATAGCGATTTTGGTGTTGTCGATTATAGTTGGGGGTTCGCTGAGTATGTTCAGCCAGGGGCATGGGTTAGCCCGGAAATCCCAGGAAAAGGCTGCGGCCCATTGCCTGGTGAGGGAAGTCATGGAAGAATATTCGGATTGGGCGCGATTGGTGGCAAGGACTGGAGCCAATCCTCCGGCAAATGGGACATATGTTAATCCGCCGCTTGTTGTGGCCCGTAATAATGTAAACTATACACCGAGCCTTATTATTTCTTCCGGGCCGCTTCCGGCTCCAGAACTAAAACAACTTGAAGTGAACGTCACCTGGGCTGGAGGAACTTTCCAGGTGAGAACATTGAAGGGTAATTATTAACGGTGATGAAAAATATTCGCGGATTGAGAATCAGCGGGGTTTCGCTCCTGGAATTAATGATCGCGCTTGCGATTTTCTCCTTAATATCTCTTTCTGTAACTAGTATCATTGGCAGCATCCAGAAATCGTGGGATCGTCAGAGAGATACGCTGGAAGTGGTTTCGAATGGGTCCTGGGCCATTGAGTTTATGACCAACGAATTACGGCACACGGACGACGCGTCAATTACCGTCAGTCCATCAGGAGATAGCGTGCGTTTCCGAATTGATCCTGATTCGGATGGAAATCCGCCGTATCGGACGGTTCAATACCAATTGACGGGAACGGTGTTAGAACGCAGGCAACTTCCCGGTGCCTATGAGGAGCTGGCTAATTTCATCACATCTAATTCTATTTTTGCCTGGAGCGGCGAAATAGTGACGATCACGTTGACCTTAAACAAGGGTGATGTGAATTATACGCTGATTTCCCAGGCCAGGCCGAGGAACTTATGAGCAATAAACGAGGACAAGCGCTTTTGTTCGCATTTTTACTTTTGATGCTGTTAGGGATACTCACCGCGGCGGTAGCGTCGTTATGGCAGTCAGAAATTAAAATCCGGGACGAGGACAAATTAGCAACATTTGCGTTTTATCTGGCGCAGGCAGGCGTTGAACGGGCTAAAATTGAGGTTATCTATAATGTGGCGCTCTCAGGAAGTTATGGCTGGTATAATGATTTAGATATTGCCGGTGATAATTATATATTTCGCTATAATTTCAGCGCAGCTATTATTTCTCCTACAGAGAGGGCTCTTGTGGGAACAGGAGAAGTTCTGGATTTAAGCGGCAATATTCTCGCCCATAAAGAAATCAGTGTGATTGTAGATGGTATTGCCGACACGGTTGTTCCTTTTGACGGAATAGACGATGTTCCTGCCGATAACCAGATGGCCCAGTGGACCTGGCAGGTGATATAACGATGCAGAAATATTTTTATACGGCGCGGGACGAACGGGGCAAAGGGGTCAAAGGAACGATTATGGCCGAAACCGAAGTGGAGTTGGCCAATAAAATTTCACACCTCGGGTATTTCCTGACCAGTTATAAAATTTCTCAGGAATTAATTAATAAAGCTTCAGAAACAGCTGTCGAGGCGCTTAAACCGAAAGAAGTGCTGCAGCTGACATACCAGATATCGACGCTGCTGGATGCCGGACTGCCTCTGCTTAACGGATTGAGAAATCTGGCTCAGGATGCGTCAAACGAAAGAATCCAACGGACTATCGATGACATTCGTTATCGGGTTGAAAGCGGGATTTCATTAAAGGAGGCGCTGAGTACTCATCCGAAAAGCTTCCCTAAACTGTATCAGGCGCTGGTAGAAGCCGGAGAGTCCACAGGAAAGCTGGCGGAAACGCTTAATGATTTGGCCTTACTTCTGGAGTGGCAAATGGATTTAAAGGGAAAGATAAAAGAAGCGGCAACCTATCCTGTTATTCTTTTTACCGTAATGATCGGGGTGGTTATCTTAATGGTAGTAAAAGTAATTCCCACTTTTGAACCGATATTTGCTGATTTTGGGGCACAATTGCCTTTGCCTACGCGTGTGGTCCTGGGGGTGAGTCATTTTGTAATAAATTTTTGGCCTGTCGTGATAGGGATTATTATAACGATAGTTTCAGGGGTTATTTTTTATAATCGGACAGAAGGGGGGCATTATAAACTTGACAGCCTGAAATTAAAAATGCCTCTTTTCGGCGGTTTACTGCGAAAAATAGCACTCTCCCGTTTTGCGCATACGTTTACGATTTGCTTTGACGCTGGGATCAGTTTACTTATTGCGCTTGAGATATCGCAGGGAACAATCGGTAATGCCCGCATTGAACGAGCTGTGTCAAAAGCCAAAAAATCGGTAAATGTCGGTGAAAAGCTGGCATCCTCGTTAAAAATGAGCGGTGAATTTCCGTCTATGGTCGTGAGAATGATTGAAGTAGGTGAGCAGTCTGGTAACCTGACCAAGACATTAAAAAAAGTGACCGAGTTTTATGATAAAGAAGTCGCGTCTATGATCAAAAGCATATTCGCGTTAATGGAGCCGATAATGATTATTATTATGGGAGTGGTGGTAGGAGGTATTGCTCTGTCGGTATTTTTACCCATGTTTCAATTGGCGCAGATGGTGGGGTGAGCGGTGGCATTATTAATTGGTATTGATATCGGCAAACGCCTGGTAAAGGTTGTTCAGATAGAACATAAGACAAAATATGTGCTCCATAAGGCGTTTCTGTTTCCTACTCCGTATATAGAGAATGACGTTCCGAAAAAGATCGACACGCAAAAGTTTTTAAATCAAATTATTTCCAAAATTCCTCTGGTAGAATTTAAAGAGTCTTTGGTCGGAATCACTATCCCCTCTTCATGCGTGAAGGTGATGACGGTTGATTTGCCGAAAATGAGCAAGAAAGAACTGGCCATCGCAGCCGTTGCCGAGGCCAAACGAAAATTAGTCCCTCCGCCAACTCCCTCGAGTATTTTTGAGCAGTTACTGCTTGAAGAGGTGATTATCGGGAAAATTCCCCGCTACGAAATGTTGGTCGTGCAAACGGAAAAAATGTATGTTCAGGAAAACCTGAGTATCCTGGAACAATTCGCAGGCAAAACTCCGGCACTAATCAGCCCGTCGTGCTATACTATTCCTGCCTGCCTATCGCATCATTCAAAAACATTTAAGGAACATGCGGCGTTTATCGATATTGGGTATGATTCGATCGGTATCACCATTGCCAAAAAGGGTAATTTATATTTTTTCCGGGATATCACGTTTGGCCTCAAAGATATCATTACCCGCATTTCCAAAGAATTGACGATTTCTCCGGATGAAGCGGAGCGCGTGATCCGGGAAAAAGGAGTGCCGGAAGTTGATATTGATATAAATGACAAGATGAAGGTTTCCGAAGCAATCATGATGCTAAGGTACGAAGCATCACTCAAAGAAGGCGATGCTCAGAAGGAAGTGAGCCCCTTAGAATTGAGGGCTGCCTGGCAGACGGAAATCGAGGGTATTATCCATGAAATAAGGAGAAGTTTGATGTATTACAAAGACCAGGCCAAGGGCGGCCGGGTGGAGAATATTTTCTTTTTGGGAGGAGGCGCGAAAATAAACAGATTGGTTTCGGAGTTGAGCCGGGAACTTGGCGGCAACTGCCGGTTGTTTTCCCCTCAAAGTGAAACAGAACTTATGCTGGACCCGGAGCAGGAGGGATTGATCGGGGAAGACAGCGTATTGTTTGTAACGGCATTATCCATTGCCCCGGCGATTATCCATGCAAGAAAAAGTAAACGGGCGATTAGTTTTTTGCCTCTTGAACTTAAAAAACAGGAATCGATCTCGCAGAGAAAGACCGCGGGGATTATTTTCGTGATTATAATTTTTTTGGCTGCCTTGTTAGGATTTGGCCAACAGTTGATGCAGAACAGAATGCTGAATATAGCGATTAGCCGACTGAGTGAAGAAGCAGAAAAAGTTAAAGACGCTTCATTGCTGCTGGAAACATTAAAAACCCAGAAATCAAATATTAATGAAAAAAGCGTTAAGATTAGGAAAGTTTCAGGAAAACGTGTCGCGGTTACGGTGCTGCTTGAAGGTTTATCGCAACTTGTACCAGAGAATGTTACCTTAGTTGAAGTGTCTATTTCTCCATCATCATCTTCTTCGGAAGAGGGCCAACAGGCATCCGGCTTTGCCCAAGAGCCTGGATTGGAAACTCAGGAAATGACAGATGCGGGAAATAAACAAGCAGCATTGTCAAAAGACAGTTACACGCTGGGGATTAAAGCAGCTTGTTTCGGTGACTTTGAAGAAGCTGTACAGCTGGCGCAGGAGTTTAAAAAGCGGTTGGAGGGCAGCAGGCAGTATAGCAAAATAGAACTGCTTTTACCAGAACTGGAAAAGATTATTCCGAATGTGGAAAGTTCTCAGCAGGTCGTGTTAACGCAGCCGAAAACAAGAACGTTTGAAATTCGGACAAAAATAGTGAAAGTTGGCAATGAAAAATTCTAAACTGATACTGATAATTAGTGGGATGTTATTTGCCGCTTTGCTGTCTATTCTCATTCTTGAATTTAAGATAAATGCGGCGCTAAAGAAAGAGTGGCTTGAAAAAGAAGGATCTATTAAAGCGGCAAAAAAAATAACTCAGGAGGCAGAAAAAATTCAAAAAGAGATCACGGATCTTACCATAGAGGATTCTCAGATCGAGAAAATGGTTCCTTTGAATGAGCAGGAACCAATGGGCCTGATAAAAACGCTTTCTTTGCTGGCCAATCAGTCGAAGGCAAAAAATTTAGAAATAATATTTCTTAATCAGGGTAAAGATTCCTCAGATACTTCCGATCAGCAGGAGCAGTCAGGCACATCGTTCTCTCCTGAAGATGAAGAAGACGATGAATTTTCAGAACAAAACGAAACGTTTTTCTCCTTGAAGCCGCAGTTGATACAAATGAATTTTGAGTGTGAATTCCCGCAGGTTATTGCTTTTCTTAATAAAGCCTTGTCGCTGGACCGTATTGTTTTGATTGACAGTGTCAAAATAGAACGCGTGGAAAAGATACTCCCCCGCCAGAAAGTCACGCTAATGCTGAGCGCATATACTTTTTTGGCCGAATAACCAGAGAAGCACTAAAAGAAGATCTTTTGGATATTAAGAAACTTCGAAAAGAAGAAGCTAAGGCGATCTCTTTTGAAGATTATCTGAGGCAACGCGATGTATAAACTTTTTATATCTATAACGTAAAACATAGGCGAGAAGCTTACCGGTAACCCACATCAAAATTGGATATATACCTGTAAACATGGACAAGCGCCCTATGTTGACTCAGGACATGTTTTATGCTATCGTAGAATATAATATACCTGGCGCGGAAAAGGCCATTATACGGTTATGGGCTATGAAATCTATCAAATAAACAGAGAGAAAGAGTTTGAAAATGCTTGTTTGAGGTGCGGTAATTGCTGCGGGGCAGGCGTGGACGCCTGTATTCATCTAATCGCGCAGCCTGACGGCAAATATCGGTGCGATATTTACGAATCCAGAGGTGGTTTGCAGAAAACACAAACAGGTAAATTCTTTAAATGTGTACCCATTAGAATGATCTTACATGTTGACTGGCCGGGACGCTGGAAATGCGCGTATGTTTATTAGTATCAAGGTTATTACTAACGCTGCAAAAAATGAGATCATCGAAAAGGCCAAAGGGGAATTTGTCGTGAAGGTTACCGCGACGCCGCAGCGCGGTAAGGCAAATAAAAAAGTCCTTGAATCTTTGGCAGACTACTTTCATGTAAGTAAAACAGACATTTTGATTGTAAAAGGAAAATATAATTCAAAGAAAATTATAAATATTGTTAAGGCCTCTGCATGACTATCAGGGAAGTGAAAAAGGATTTTACTGGAAAATATTTTTCCTCATTCTCGACTGACATCCTGGCAGTCTCCGAGGTAAGTTATAGCTGCCAGACATCCTGTCGCATCTATAACTTAAATCCGGAAAAACAGTTCCCAGTAAAATCTAAGCTGCGCGGAAGCCTTTTACCGGACAATGGGTAGTGTCAAATAAAGCATGAAAGGATATGAAAGAATTAACCACAGAGCGCATCCGCCAAAAAGCGTGGCGAGACCTCGCCTGTCGGAATACGGCGAGGCGGGCAGAGGGCACGGGGCAAGAAATAATATATATTTA
>JAKLQT010000013.1 GCA_022013205.1 Candidatus Omnitrophota bacterium
AATTCTACATTACTAAGCACCTGATTATTACTGTCTATTTTTGCCAATGTCTTTGTCATATCCTTGAATAATTGCATATCATTACTTTGATATGCCCTGAATTGCGCATTCTGATACATCTGCTTCGCGGTGAGATTATCCTTTTGTTTAAGGGCAATATCCCCTAAGATATTATAAGCTTCTACTTCTGTCTCTATAGCTGCGGGAGATAGCAAAACGTTAGACATCAATATTTTCTTTGCTTCTTCTAGCTCCCCATTTAATACTTTAAACTCAGCTTTCTTTAGAGAAACCCCTGAAATCTGATGTTTATAATGAGTCGTATTCTCAGGGTCTAATTCTAATAACTTCTCGCAGTTTTCAAGCTGTTTTTCGTATAACTCATCTACCTTCTCTTGCTCGCCAGGTTTTGGTTCATAATAAGCCGTTGTAACAATATCAACATTATTTAGCCCTTTTAAAGCTCCTATCCGCGCCTCTGTTCCTAGATCTTCCGCTTTTTTCAGCGCTTGCTCATAATAAACCTGAGCTTGTTTAACAACAGCAATATCTACTTTAATTGTTCCGTCTTTATCCTGTTTATAAGAACTTTCCAGGGAAATGTTGCCAAGCTTAATGCAGCTGTCAAAATACATTTTATCTGTTTGCTCTTGAATAATTGGGTTTTCTGATACTTTTCCGCTATCAGCGGCCTCAACTGCCCTAATTAAAGACTGCTTTGCTTTAACCGGCTGGCCTTGTGAGAGATATAACTCAGCCAGTTTTAAACCGGCATTTAGTTTTTTGGAAACTTTAGCCTTGTCACTATCCATTACTTTTTGATAATAAGATTCTGCCGCGACATTATTGTTTTCTTTTACAGCTGTATCTCCTAAGGAAATAAAATAATCCGCTTCGCTAAAATCACTGCCGCTAACCCAGTTCGCCAGGGAAAGTTTTTGTTCCAGTGTCATCTTTTTCCCGCTTTGGTTAATATTCTCATTAAAGCTGTCCATAATTTTAGCTGCTGCCCCAAAACCGCTTTCAGGCGACAATTGAGTTAAACCGTATTCTGCCATCATGCGCAAACTGTTAACCTGCTGTTTAAACTCATTAAGCCCTTCCAGGCTGACATGAATACCCTGTTTATGAATAATTTCAATAACTTTATTTTTCGTTGGTTCATCCAAAGTGGAAAAATCCATTAAATTATTTATGTTTAAACTGCCAACCGCGCCCTGCTTTTCCTTTGGCAACTGCGATTCCATACCCGTTAGAATATTTCCAATCTCTTCCATTTGTTCATACTTCTTTGCGGATATATCCTGGTTAAACATTATACCAAGATCTAAAGGAGATTTAACATTATCGTATGATTTATCCGCAATATTTTCTAATTCGGCTATTGTAGGGGCGAAAATACCTTTGGTCTTTTCAATTATTTCCAGTTTTTGTTTAGCATTATTGTACTGATTATTCCGGATAAATAACGCCGCGAATAAGCCTATATTCTGAAAAATGCTCGACTTTGTTGCTTTAGTATCTTGGTTCTTTTCATCCGTTAACAGGCCTTCCTGCTTTAATATTTCCGCTTTTTGTTCCACATCAGTCACAACAGAACGGTCCAAAAATGAAGCAATCCTATCCGTAATCCCCTGCTTTTCTGTTGTTACCATCTTTTCCTGAGTATCTTCCTTTACCTTTGCGCTTTTCTCAATACTCTTTTCAGCGCGGCTTATAAACGCGTCTGCTTTTTTCTCTAATCGCAGCAAAGTACCTTCCTGCGCCTGTGCCCCGGATAATTCTCTGCCTAACCGGCTAATCTCTTTTTCTAAGTAATTTACTTTTTGCTGAGTACCGTCTAAGTTTTTCTGCACACGCTCAAGCATGTTGATCTTATTATTCAGCGCCTTATAAAACTGCGAATAATTATTCTTTTTTACTGAGCCGGCCACTGCCTTAGCCAATGCCAGCGGCTCATTGCTGTTTTGAACGTTTTTCAAACTTTTGATTATCGTACCATCCAACATTTCACCTAAATCAGCTATAATATTCGCCGCGTTGCTTAAACGGTTTAAAGACGCAGGAGAATATTCATGGACAGACAGCAAATCGTCATCGCCGCCAATCAAAAGGAACAACATTGCGATTAATTTAATGTCTTTGTTGGTATCAAATTTTTGGCCGCTTACTCCTTCAGCAACAAAAGCTAGGTTCTCCCTGGTTTTTTGAGATGATTCTTTCAACTGGACAAAAGTATTCACTATATGGACACCGCTTTGCGTCAAACGGTCATCAACCTTAAACCCCTGTTTTTCTAATCCCTGTTTTAACGCGTTCCGGCTATCCTGGTCAATACTCTGGAGCTTGGTGTTTTCAACTTTAGACCAGTTTTCAGCGCGGGTTTTGCTCAAAGCAGGCCCGCTCATAGGCGCGATATCAGGCAGGTCAGAATCTTTAATAAGAATATTCGTGGAATTAACTGCCTTGCTTAAATCCGCGCAAAGAGCAATAGGTTTTGCGTTCATTTTTTCACTAGGTGAAGCTGTGCCTTTTAGATTAAGTGTAGGCCTTGCCGCGATTAATTCTTCTATTTTTTGTTTATTGCCTGAAGATAACGACTGGCGAAGTTCTGTATTCTGAGTTAAATTTTCATCTAAAAATTTCACTACGCCGTCAATCTTTTTCTGCAGGGCATCCCTGCCGTTTTGGGCTGTGGTCTGGAGGGTAATGTTTGCGTCTATTCCTTCCGGATTCTGGAATTTAGTTATCAATTTACTGATAATATCCGCTTCAGGTTTACTTTTAGCTGATTCTCTTAAGTTTTCTAAAAATATAACGGTAACTGAATCATATATATCGGAGAGCCCGTTATAAAGCATGTTCTTTCTTTCATTCGCTCCGTTTTTCTTAAAAGTATCGAGCAATTCTATTCCTTTCGGCGGGGCGCGCTGATGATCTGTTTTTTCGCTGATATAATGCACGGTTAAAGGATTGTATACCGGTTTATACTTTCCGCCGCCGTCTTCAAACACTTCGCGGCCGTTTGCGTCCTGATAGACAAAATTATATTTGCCGTCAGGGTCGAGTATCTTTTTACCGCGGTCGCGCCTAATCAACTGCTCAGCGTCATAATCGGTTGTGCGTTCGTTAAAAAACGCGTGCACTTCCACATCGCCCTGTATTAACTTCGAGGCTAAGCTTACATCAGTACCGCGGCAGGCGCTAAGGTTAAAAAAGTAAACCACCTTTTCATTCTCAGCGCGCTTTTCCACATATTCCTGAATTTTTTCTGTACTTACTGTTTTTGGTTTATCCTCACCCTGCCGGATAATATCCCATTCTGTTAACTGGTCTTTAACAATAACCGTAAAACCAGCAGCCTTATATTTTTCAATCATTGCCAGTTTATGCTCTATTTCATCTACATCTGCCTGGCCGTCTAATATAACATGTACAGAACGGCTGTTTTTATCATTTAATTTTATAGCATTTAAACCCTCCAACGCGTTAACATGCGATTCAATAGACAGGTTATCACCGGTAACCAAACGCGACTGCGGAGTACGTCCGTACCTGTTTTTATGGGGTGAAATATTCAGCCCGAAGAATAACCCGGCCATCTCTGAAACCGGAGATACTGTTCCTGAATACCCGCAGAAGTCAGCGCCTAATTTCTGCGCCATAATAACCGCCCTGGCCATAGTTGTAACCCGCGCCTTGCCGGAAATTTCTACTTTATTCAGCAATGGCTTAGCATGCTCAGGATTTTCCAGCTTTATGGACTCAGCAAGCAGATCCTTAAACACCATTTCCGTATGCCCGGCAATATACGGATCGCCTACCTGCAAATCCGGTGCCAGGGTTTTATTCGCGTAAGGCCGGATCAGGCCTTTTTCTTTGGAATAACCCACATTGCGCCCTTCATACAGGCGCAGTACCTTTACCCTGCCGGCTAACGAGGCCTTGATCAGATTCAGGGCCTTTTCCTGCTCGGTGTTAAGCTTCTGCCCTGCTTTAGCCGTAATATCACCTTCTTTAAGCGTCAAAATATTATTAAATTGCACAATATTGCCTTTAGCGTCTTTAAAGCTATTATTATTTAATTTTTTAATTAAGGCCTCTTTAACTGTTGTATTAAAAGCCACGCCAATAACATCATAGTTGTATTTATCATCTAATTCTTTATATTCCTTGTAAGATTTCTCTCCTTTTGATTCTCCTTCGCGGCCGAGAACATAATAAGTTAAAAGCTGTCTCTGGGTATTCACGCGGTTTTTAGCGGCAGCGTCTTTTTCCTTGCGCGCGGCAGTCTGGGGAGCTTTGGTATCATTTATTTTTACGCCGCCTATTTCCGTATTGAGGATAAAATTATCAATAAATTCTATTGCCCTTATTTGATTATCTAATAATCCCTGGGGGTCAATCCCCTGCTGAAACCTGTTTTTGCTGAAAGCGGTATCTACTTCATCATGAAACACCTTGGCGTTTTCAAACATCATCTTATACGCCTGTTTTGCTTTTAACCCCTGGCCTTTCTCGCTCCATTTACTGCCAAGCTGAGCATCAAGAGCGAAAAACCCCCAGGTATCTGCTTCGATATAAATAACATGATTATCATGAATTTTCTTTATCACCGTATCAGCTTCCTTGCCTCCGGCCATTAAAGCGTTCAGGTCCTCTGCACCGAATGAGATCGAGTCAATTCCTAATTTTTTATAAAATTCGCCGCGCTGTCCCGCGTCATCCTGTTTCGCGTCTTCAAACAGCGGCTTATTATGCAGGATGTTTACCACTTTTTTATCGCAATACTTAACCGCAAGCGCTGATGCAAACGTAAATAAAACCTTTGTTTTTCCTGTGCCCGCTGGCACCTCCCAAAGCGTATTTTTATCAAAAGCAAAATCCAGCGCCTTTTGCAATTGGTTAACTTCATTGCGCATGCTGAAGTTAAATCCCCTGGTGGATTCAAAAGTCTCGGCATAATCATTAATCTCTTTTGCCATTTTTCTCGCGTCTGTATCACCGTAGTTTTGATCTAAGCGGTAAATAGTGTGGCCTTTTTCACCTGCATCACTAACGACTCTAAATCTATTACCGTTAATACTAACTGTCATTTGTTTAATATTAACCTTTCCTTCTTCTGTAATAGAAAGTTTAAATTCTTTTTCCTTTACTCCCTGTTTTACAGTAAGGATAAGCGCACCCTCTTCGTTTACAGGCCGTACCTTAATACCGCTGGCATCATGAAAATCAAGCACAATATTATTATTTTCATCTATAAGGCTGAACATTACCGCTTTTTCACCCTTTAGCATAGATTTGAGCGTACGGTTAATATCGCTATTTTTCAGGGCACTGAGTTCTAATGAAAAAACCGGCAGGATACTAATATTATGTTTTTCACCGAATTCTTTCTTTTTATTTTCAGTTTGAAGGCTTTTGTCCATAGATATCAGATCCTCTACATTAATATACAGCTTATCAAGAAGCTCTGTCATATGGCTGTCTTTTCCAAGCCCTGAAACCTCCTTTTTTATATCTGAGATACGCTCTACCGCGCCCGCTTTAGACTCATTTACAACCTGTGTTACATCCGTTTGCTTCAATTTTAATGTTTCTTTAAAACAAGAATTCAGCTCCTGCGTCATTGTTTTTATGTCGCCAAGGTATTTGCTTACAATCTCTTTTGCCTTATTGAAATCAGCGCTGGGAATATTCAATTTAGTTACCACTGCTTCAGCAGCCAGCACAGATACCGCGTCCGCTTTAGACTCATTTACAGCCTTTTCTACGTCTGCGTGTTTTAATTCCGCTGTTTCTTTAAAACAATAGTTCAGCTCCTCAGTCATTGTTTTTATATCGCCAAGGTACTCTCTTACAATCTGTTTTGCCTCATTAAAATTAGCGCTGGAGATATTCAATTTTTTTACCACTGCTTCAGAGATAACCGCGGATTTCTGGCTGGCTTCTTCGGCAATCAGCGAAATATCAGTATTATTTGCCAACTTTTCACCTTCACCAAGAATATTTGCCGTTCGCAGGCCATCTTCAATACTGCGTCCGGTTATATTTTCTAATATATTCAAAAGATTTGTCTCTGAAACACCATGCTGCTGCCAAAACTGTGAATTTATGATCTGGCCTGTTGCCTGCGTATAAACACCAAACAATGCGCTCGCTGATATAAAAGAGGCTTTAAGTTCAAAACCCCTATCTTTTGCTAATATTTCTGACTTTGTTTTATCCTTATCTTCTTTTCTTATATCTTTAATCGTTGCCGCGGCATAAGACCTTAGACTAATCTTATTGACCTCTGTTTTTAAAGCGTCAAGCTGTGTTTCAAAACCCTTGGCCTCAGCTTCACTCAATCCCTTTGGTGTTTCAATGTTTTTAAGCTTAGTATTATTGTTAACATTATTCAAGATACCAAATTCCGATTGCTGTTGTTCGCTAAAAGCCTGTTTTACCTCGCCAACAGTCATCTGCTCTGCCAGATATTCCCGGTGAAGGCCGTTGTATTCGGAGAAATCACCCAGGTTTGTGCCGTCATAAACAACATTGTCCACTAGTGTTAAACCGCTTGCCTCTAATTCAATGTTAAACTGCTTCGCGTTCCAGCCTTTTGCCTCCATGATTACGCCTGCTGTAATATCCAGCTTTTCATACACTGTTTCTGTTTCCATTTTCGTCTCATTCGCGACATCAGTAATATTAAAATTATTCATATTCCCGGTCAGCTTTCCCGGGTCTAAACCAAAATCCTTTTCCAACTGTCCCAGTTTAGTACTAAGGTTTTTATCTGCCTGCTCAAGCTTAGCTAGGCTGATCTGATTTGTCTGTTTTTTCAAAGAACCTGTGCCTTGATAATTATTATATACTGTGTTCATTCCTGTTTTGCGCGTTAGAGGATTATTAACCCCTCCCGGCCCGGGCAAACACTCAACAATCATTTCCGACCATATACGATCTACACCAGCTAACTGCAGTAAATTGGAAACCGTGCCTTCTACATAAGCTTCCTGGCCAACCGCGGCCATGTTTGTCTTAAAGGAACCTAAAAGCTTGCCGGCTGTTTTCTTGGCTTCTTTGCCTAAATATTTACCCCCGGCTTTGAACGCGCTGCCTGTAAGTGAAAAAAGTATACCGCCTACTAATCCCACGCCAAAAGCAATGCTAATCTGCTGCAGCGCTTCGGTAAAAGATATATCCTTATTTGGTAAAAACGCGATATTGAATCCTGTGGTTCCGGCTGCGATTAAGCCAAAAATCGCGCCTGTATGTACCGCGCCCTGAAAAGATTTACCGAAAACTTTGGCAATCACATCCGCGCCTTTTCCCGCGCCGGGTACGCTATATAGAGTTCTTGAGAATTTGCTGAAGTTTGACGTGGTAAAAAGTTCAAACTTCTGCATAATACCACTAAAAGGAGCGAGCATTAAACCAAAGCCAAAGCCCTGAACAATCCCCTCTACCAAACTGCCCTGGCCGAATTCACGCAGCGGCGCAATAAGAGCATGCTTACTGTCCCCTAATCCTGCCGCCTCGAACAGCACGTTTAGCCCCTTGCCAAAAACATGAAACGTAACACTAAAATGTGCCACACCAAAACCGTTGCGCAGCATGGTAGACGCAATCATAGAAAACGACTTAGCCATGATTTCATGTGACCAGAACTTGCTTGTTGTTCCCAATAAACGCGCCGCTTCCGGCGTATTCCATTTGCCAAGGCCGAAATTAGCTATGCCGCGTTTAAACAGCCTTGTAAAAACATTTCCCTTAAATAATGCCGCAGCCTCAGCGCCGGAAAACAAAGATACGCCCTGGGGTATAAAACTGACTAATTTCAATGCTCCGTTTAATACAGCTGACCATGTACCAACTACAAGCGCCCCGTAGATAAACGACTTAGCCATCTCGGTCAGTAAATCACCGGCATTTAGACTCGCAAGCCGGTCATTTTTTATCGCGGAGGAAATAATGCTAACCTCTGTTATCCCGGCCATAGCACTGCCCCAGATACCCATTTCAATAAGCGCCTTTTTCCCAGCAGCTGTAAAAAGTGCTTTTGAGGTGCCGTAACTGCTAAGCATTGCCGCTCCTCCGCTGACAATAGCATTTGTACCGAACGCCGCGGCAAAACCGCCGGCTAATCCAATACCAATAGCTTCGAATGACAGCATTGCGAGATAGCCCGCGCTCATCTTGCCCTGCGATGATCTTTCCGCTGCCCAGCCAAAAGCTATTTTTGTACCCGCTCCGATAGCATCCAATATCCTCAGCCCGTACCTACTAAAATAAGAGTTATAATCCGCTGTAATACCTCCAATATGGGTTTCAACCTCTCCATTTGTAACCTGAGCTGAACTGCCGGCTTCGACTAATGCTCGCGTGCCATTACTGTTAATAACCGTGATGTTTTTATCTCCTATATTATTGATCCTATCATTATCCACAAGCACCCATTGGTTATTTTCAATAGTAATCAGCTGCCCAGTCTCTACGACAACCTCATTTATAGTATCTTTTTCAAAGGTGTTCATATAGATATCAATTTCGTTTTCTTTTGTTCCGGATTCACCGGCTCCGGCAGGAGATTTTGTAATCCAGGGATTTTCCACACCGCTGTAAAATTTAGTCAAAGTAAGGCATTTCGCGTTTTGGATAGAAATACTTCCGTCTTTTTCCATACTTATCCTGTTGCCGTTTAGCATTAGAAGCATCCCGCCGCCATCCTTAATTGTCTTGCCTTTTTCATTTACCTGACGCAAGTACACACCAGTTTGGCGCTTGCCGTATCGGTCAAACCCTACTGAATCCCCTTCAAGGCCGATCACCGTGTTACCTATATCATAAATAATTCTCACCTTATCATTAACGTTATTCACCTCATTAAAACCAATTTTATAAAAATGCTGGTTTATAGCAAGCGTCTTATCCTGCAGTTGGCCAACCGTAGAGGCTTCCTTATACAAAGGGGTAAACTCACCCGCGCAGGTTTCGTAGAATTTATACTCTTTATTGTTTTTTATAAAACTAATGCTATCAAAATTAATTTCACTTATGGTTCTAACGACTTCAGTTGAGTTATCTTTCCACCGCCAAACTGTCTTGGTGGTCACCTTGCTTTCGCCGGGCACAAACTGAATTATAATATTCTGTGTTAACTTTTGTCCGCTGCTGGTATCATCAAGTTCAATATCTGCTTTCACGTTAAGGATAGTACCTGCTTTTCCACCATAAGAAGTCAAACTTACTGTGTTAATTTTATCCGAGTTATTTTTCAATATTTCAGCTTTATTAAATATTTTTTTGCCTTCTTCGTTGACCTTAAAATTTATTTTCGCACTAACCAGCAATTCACCTTTTTCTTTAAAAATTTCAACAGCCTCATATCCTGTAGCACCCAACTGCGCCTGAAGCTCTCCGTTTTGATCACCAATAAGCAGAGTACCTTTATCATAAACATATTTTCCCTGCCTGAAACCGCCTTCACCCACAGTCAACTTAGCGCCGCGGGTATTAAATATCAATTCCCTGCCGTCTTTTACCTGCACTCTGCCGTTAGTTAATACATAGCCGTCTTTTTCATTGCCTGTGATCGTCGCCTTAGTAATGCTAGTCCAGTCCGCTCTCTGCGGCATGCCGCCGGCTGAACCTGAAGTTTTATCTTGAGATGGAATTATTGTGCGCTGATTAAGCTCATAAACCCCGTTTAACAAAACCAGGCCGCCTTGACTAAAAGCCAGCTCGGCCTGAATCCCCTGATAACTGCCTAATATTACTAAATCATTACCTTTTGAACTTACATGCAGGTTTATATCTTTGTTAAGCAGTATGGTCATATTGTCGGAAAGAGTACCTATTTCAACCAGATTATCCACAGCTTGCGCGGATAAGTTTTTAATCGATATGTTAAGCTTATTATTACCGAGAATTGCCCCTAAATCTTTATTAGTAATATCCAGATAGGCTTTTCCGGAAGCAGCTAAAACATTCTGATCTTTGTCCAGCGTTACCTGGCCTTTAATCACCGCGCCATTGTCGGATTTAAAAGTACCGTTTAAGATGTAATTATCCTCATCTTTATCATTTTTAATATTCTGAATCGTACCTTTAAAATTCTTATTTTCATATTCTTTAGGTTTTTCAGACGCGGTTTCTTTTATCTCTTTAGCGTCAAAACTGACCTTAAAATTCTCGGTCAGGGCTTTGGCATTTTCATATTTTTCATAAAACTGCTTCAATTGACCGCGGCCTGCTTCATCCATAAACACATTAAAGATACCCACATTCATTAAATTATTGCCAAGCAAATTTGAAATAGAGGATGAATTTTTCAGTAGATTAATACAAGCCTGCTGAGTCTGCAAACCGAAAATGCCGTCAACAGAAACATTGCCCAAATAGCTTTGTAATGCTTTTATTTCACTGCTACCGACCACACCTTTGCCGGATGATTCTAAATCCGTGCCTTTAAATAAATCCTCCTTTACGGCTTCTATCCTATTGATATCATCGCTGTTCTTAGCCTGATATTGAATAAGATTATTATTCTCATAGGTAAAAACATGGTCTTTTGTGTCCAACTTATATCCGGTTATTTCATTGTTTTCATTATATTTAAAATCAGACATTATGCCGTATTCGGCCTTAAGGCCGGTTTTATCCACGGAGATAATAACATTTCTATTCGTTTCCAGCCCGGTTTTCACGTCATATGCGCTTTGCATCCAAAGCATGCCCTTTGCAACCGTTAGCTCGCCAAGCCTGCACTTATCTGCGGTAATTTGGGACATTACCTGCCCATTAATATTAAACAAGGTAATCAATTTATTACCGCTTGTGTCTTTCTCATTTTTTATAATATCCGCTTTGGAAATATATTCGGTAGTCGCGTAATTTTCTATTTTATTGCCGTTGAGATACAGCCCCAGCTGATTCTTGTTGTCTATCTTCTCCGCCGTAGCGGTTAAACCTAATTTTTCATTTAACACAATAGTAGTCTTATTATGTATATCCGAATCGCTGATGCGGTAATGAGCAATAGTATTTTCCACTGTAGAAATATCGTTTTTTACGCTCAAATTAACCGTAACATCCACATCAAACGGGCCCGCGGCTATAACTCCATTACTTATAAAATGCGCCTGGCCGCCAGATATCTTAACATCTCCCTGCTTAATATCTTTTCCGCCGATATGCACAAAATTATTAAGATCTTCACTGCCATGCACATTCACAATCCATCCGTCGGCCACATAAATCCCCGCATCCTTGCTAAAACAAACATCCCCGTTTGTAAGGGTAAACTTTCCCGCGACTTCATTATCCAAATGTAACTCCACGCTCAGGTCTTTTTCCCTGTTAAATTGTATTTTCGCCTTAACATCCCCTTTTTGGGTAGAAACCTGGCTAACGGTTTCTAATTGGCTATAACCGGTTATGAAATCATCTTTGCTGATATGGTATATACCCTGTACACACTCAAACTGTTTGGTTTGCGGGTTTATCAACTGAACTTGAGCTCCGGCATGGATATAACTTCCGTTTTTTGTTACCTGGATATCTTTCGCGGTTACGAATTGTCCGTTAAGATTCATGGTTAATTTGCTTTTTGCCTGCGCAAAGTCAATCTTATCTCCGCGTTCGCCAAGCTG
>JAKLQT010000014.1 GCA_022013205.1 Candidatus Omnitrophota bacterium
AGAATTCGTAACCGCATCCATGAGTTCTTTAATATGGTCGGCAAACTTCTCATGATTGGTTACGGTTAACCAAGGGTAGGTCTGAAGAATGTCGACATTAAGAACCTTGCGGGGGATACGCAACCCCCTGCCCAGCACCTGCGATATCAATAACTTTGAGTTAAATATCCGCTCTTCCATTGGGACGATCTGAAAAACATTGTCTACATCCCATCCCTCAAGAAGCTTTCCCACAGAAAAGATAAACTCTACCTTGCCGCCAATTTTATTCGGATCAATCTCTTCAATATTATCAAGCTCACTTTTATATTCTGATGCGGAAATATTGCTGGTCACGCAAATCACTTTCGCCCGCGCAACCTGTTCAATCTCTGACTCCGATCCGACAGCGCTGCGTTCTTCCTTTTCCCATTTTGCAAGGAACCGGATAAACTCCTCTGAACGTGTTTTAGCATTAGCTTGTGTAGGACAATAAAAAACTGTTATTGGCTTAACTTGCCGCTTTTCGTTTCTTTTATATGAATATCTTTCGGCATTTTCGAGATGCTTTTTCAAGACCACAGCAAACCGCTTTTCTGTCGTCCATTGCATTGCCCCGTCATCCGTCTCGACGTTGATTATGGGGTTGATATCTTTGATATATTTTTCATTAATAGCCGTGCGGATATTGTAGTCGAAAAAAACATCAGCGAAGTAATCATCTTTGTTGTAAGGCGTGCCGGTAAATCCGATATGGCGGGTGATTTCTTTGTTTTTTTTAAGGAACTGCATCCATAGCCGCTCGGCCTTCTCCTCTGACTCCTTGCCCTTTTCAGGATCGACTTCCTGATCCATCTCAAGCGCTTTTCTTATCGCGTTAAAATTTAAATGCGAGTAGGCATGGTGAATCTCGTCCCCTAAAACCAAAACCTCATCAACTCCCTTAAAGAGGGTATCCTGAATGCCTCCTACCGAATATATGGCATTAATATTCTCAATGGTAATGCTCCCATCTTCAATCGCGTCGTTATTTGTTAAAAGGTCTATCACTTTGCCCTGATACTCTTTGGGCAGCCTGTCATTCCATTCCTTTTTATTATAACCTTCTCCAGAATCAGCAATTATTCTTCCATTGTCCGCAAGAAATTTCCAACGATATTCACTCTTCCTATCTCTATAAACTTTAAATTTTGCCATACTGTCCCCCGTCTTTTTCTTCACCCTATAAATGCCTTATCTCTATATCCCCTAATTTTTTCTTCAGATATTCAGCCACTAATCTTCTATGGCATTGTTCAGCCGTAGATTCGCTACAAAGCAAACAGGCATTATCCAGCTCGTTCCTAGTTAAGATATTCTCAATTTTTCGTTCTTCTAACAGATTGCTAAATCTTGAAACATAGCTTTCCCAAGTTATCTCTTGTTTCTTATAGCCATTCAATATTTCTTCAGTCGGAGCAAATCCCAGAATATGTTTATAGTTGATTTGACAAATCTCTTTAAGGAAAAAAATCAAGTCGTCCCTTTTAGCAAATCCCGCCAATTGAGAAACATTATTAAGACGAATATCAATCAACTTTGTAATTTTGTTGCTCTTTAATGTTGTAAAAAATTTTTCAGCATTTTTCTTAGTAAAACCAATAGTATATAGTTTAACCTTATTCATTTTATTCCTGTCTTATCAACTCTTCTTTTTCTTCATAAGCTATTTTAAAACCATGCTTGTTATATGCCTCTTCTACAAGCTCAGTTCCCGATTTAAACAAATCAGTTGTCCCCATCCGATACAATGACAAAAGCCTTTTCTCTGAATCTCGATTATCCTCCAAGGCACCATTAGCAAGGATATGTTTAATATCAAGATCTTCTGTTCTTAAATTACGGCATATTAAAATAGTCCTATGGCATGCTATCGGATCTTTTTCCGCACACATCAAGGCAATCCGAGTGGTTGCGCTATTTTGTTTTAAAAAGCTTATCCCTTCCAAGAACTGTGGATTTTTTGAGAGCCTGAAATAATCAACTTTTCCGTTAATATAGCATTCCCTATCCGGGGTTCTCGCCCCGCACTTATCCCCTAAAAAATTATATTTGATATTCTCTTTTTCCAGCATTGACTGCAAAGCTTCTCTGTTAAACTCTGGCCGAAATTGGCTATACGGGGATGATCTCACATCAGCAAGAACATAGATTGAGTATTTCTTTAAAGCGGCAACAAAGCCCTCTAAATTATATCCCGCATATCCTATAGTATAAATAATGTTTTTCATGGCAAATTGATAATTGATGCTACAAGCCTGTAGCAATGTCCCGTATCTTTAAATGGTAAAGCTAAACTTATGCACATAAAAATTTGATTGCTAAAATTCTGCTTATATCCATCTTCTTCCTGTTTAAACCTGCTTTCTATTACTGTGTCTGTAACAATAATAGAATATGTATTTTTATTTATTTCAAATTCAGCCCTTACTTTCTTCTTAGGAGCACCAAAGCCTTCGTCTTGTACAATTATCGACAGAGAATCAATGCTCACAAAACATAATGAATGCGATAGATTAGCCGCTTCACTTTCAGAAACTCGATCATTTATCCCATGTCGAGTTGAATCATTAATATAAGCTAAAATTTCAGTATCTGAATCACAATAATTACATAATTCTTCTATTCCTATTCTCCCAACTTTCTGCCAGTAGTATTCGTCATTAATCAAAATATTCTCTGTCTGGAATCCAGTACGGCAATGACGAATTATAGGAATTTCTATGATATCTAGTAGCTTGGCATACCCACCATTTTCATACTGACGTTCCTTACTAGATATTTCCTGTCCTTCCCTCTTGCTAACTGGCCTTATCCATTGGCCAATTCCTCCCGTTGAAGACAATTCTTTTCCTGCAACACATCTCCCCCCAGGTTTCCTTGAATTTGCCAAACAAACTATTCTTTTAGTTAAATATTCCATGACTTGAGAATTTTGAGAGCAAAACCTTTCCTGTAATTTAGTGTACCATATAGATAAATTATATCAAAGAAAATCTTTATCGAGCAACCAATTTAACTCCTTGCCTTAAAAACAGTTACATCTTTTTTTCTTGAGTAAAAGCAACTCCCTAAACCAAAAGATACGCATTTTCTGACAACTTTATTGTCAAAATCCCACTTTCCAAGAAATCTAAGGAGATGGATAAAAAATATTTTTTTGAAACTCAGGAAAGAAAAAATTATAACCTCTCGTTGATAACATAATATCATCCAATAAGTTTTTGTAAAAATTATTGCCTCCCAATCTATGCAGAAGATATGCTTCCACATCTAAAGAAAAATACTTGAGAATTTCAAGCATTATGCGAACAATTTCCGTACCCTTTTCGTAGGTGTTAAAACCCATGTCCGATAAGTAATATAATGAGAATAAAGAATCCCTGTAATTAATCTTTCCTCTTAAACGATAAAGGCAACTTAAATAGTTCGCTTCAGGCATCTGGTTAAATTTCTGTTCTCGAACTGCCTTGCCAGCATTTGACCTAAAATTTGACAACTCTTGTCTTCTTAACTCTTTCATTGCTTCTTTATAATACTGAGAATGATCCCAATAAAATTTGTGACTTCCCATCAAATAAGAAAGCACACAACTTTTATAATCAAATCCGCTCATATTAGTCCGTTTTAAAGACTGAGTATCATATTGGAACTGGCTGCCAAATTCATTTTGCCCTTTAGTTATTTGAAATTCATTACCTTTGAAACTCGCATTAGGATATCTCCCTGCCACATTAAAAGGGAATGATAATTTTTCGCAAACAGTACTATAATTTTTATATGTTTTAGCGTGTGTACCCAATATGTTTTTACTATGACAATAAATAAAACATGCTGCTAATGAGTATGATGCGTAATAAAATGCCATCCCGCCAACCTGAATAAAGGAAACCCTCTCTGTCTCCGGCTGCGCAGAAAGAAATTTTACATTGTTCATCAACTTATATGCAAAAAAAAGTTGTTCAAAAAGAAATTGTTTGTTTTCGTTATTTAGAATTAACTGAGGCTCTTGCAATTTAGAATATTCAGAAATTCGCCAATTTTTAAAATCCTCATAGGTTCTATTATTTAATAAACTTGAAACAGAATATAAATAGTTGTACATACTGGGAAGGGCAAATTTCTTTATCTCTCCCCCAATTGACTCATAAAAATTCATTTTAATCCTTTGTACGAGTTATTAATTTAGCTCCTGTAAGTTTCAAGTGGGTAAATAATGTTTGTTTAACAAATTAAATCGGGCCGCAACGTAGCGTTATAATTTTTTTTATGCTCACACAGAGACACAAAGAACACTAAGTTTTTTTATTCATAAACACTTTCAAGAAACCCCGCCCCAAGTTCTCTGTGTACAGCAATTGCCCTATCAATGATAATCTTACCAATTTCATTTTCCGTCATTATTCTTTGTGGCTCTGTGCCTTTGTGTGATTATTTATTTTATCCCTTCATTTAATACCTTCCCTGAATCCTTTACACTCATTCCTGTTTTTTTTACCGCTGAATACATGAAAATACTGCGTGCTTCTCTAACATCCTTGGTTTTCATTCCGATCAATGCATCTTGCTCTACATTATATAACCTGCTAAAAACAATGTCCCCATATATTTTCTGAAAATATCCATTTTAAGAATTATAATATCCAGCATGTATTTCACACTTTAATTGATTTTTACCCAACTAGCACATTCATTAAATTGACCAAAAATATCTTCACTCTGAACATGTTCTACATATTTAATACAGTCAGGATAATTATATAATTGTCTTGAAAGTATGCTATGTACGGCTCTAAACGGTGCAGGAGTCCCTTCGTGATTTGAATCTCTATAGGTATTTAGTGCGTCTACATATAACGGTTGATTTTGCTGAGCAAGATTAAGAATAAATTTGTGGCTCGTAAAAGTATCGGGCATTTGCTCAATAAGATTAGGATATTTTTCAAATAAAAGTGTAAAATCATGTTCTGCCATTATCATCCTCCTATGTTTTATGTAACCTTATATTTTCTAAATTCTCTCGTCGTTGGCTATACCAAAAGACAAAGGGGCAAACCCCCGTTATTCTAAAATACGTTTTTTGTGTCACAGCAAACTAAATCCATCAACTTACCATAGCTATCAACAACATCATAAGTCACGTTCCTGGGGTTGATCTTTTTATTAATCTCATTAAAAAATTTACGCGCGCACTTTATCTTAACATCCTCTATTTCCCTCAGCTCCAGTGATGACATGGAACCTTTTGTTTCTGCGACAAAATAGACGTGCTTGACCACGCCTTCTTTAAAGGAAATAGCCCAGTCCGGGTTGTAATCACCAACCGGCGTTGGGATGAAAAATCCTTTTGGCAGCTTTACATAAACAACCACTTCCACGCTGGTATCCAGTTCTTTGACAAATATTCGCTCTTTTTTTGAATCAGTTATCACATAATCATAGATATGCCGCTTAAGCGGCTCTCCCGCGTTGGTAAAATCCTGTTTGCTTTGAGCATCAGTAAAAATGTCAATTTCATGATTTTCGGCAATGGCATCATAGGCCAGGTGTTCGATGATAACCGTTGCTTTTTGTTCATTGATCAATCGAATAGCTTCTGAAATAAAATTTTCCGGGTTGGTTTTAAACTGGGCAAAAACCGATTTTTCAATTTTGCTTAGGATTTCAGAAACTGTTTTTCGGGTCAACTGCGCGTCTTCAGCTATTTTCCCCACAAGATCATATTTTACGGCTGAATGAATTGAACTTTTATTATATTCTGAAGCAGTTTCACAAACTTTGAAGCCTGCACCGCTTTTAATATTATCGTAACTGATGCTCTCCAACTGTTCCCCTCTTTGGATAGTGTATTTCATCGGAGTCACTCGTAACTCTTTCTCCATTGCCCTCACGCATTTGTCAATAAGTTCTGAAGTGTCGAAATAAACACTGTAAACCGCCCTTTTATTGATTCGGCTCCAAAGCTCCTTAAATTCTTTTTTTTCAAAATTAGCGTTCATCGGATTAGTTTTAGCTCCCCGGCCGTTTTCTATCTGCGGTAGTTTCGCGTCACTGTAAACACTGTCTATCAATTGATAAATCTGCTCTTTGTAAGGCTTCAAGTCATCCGGCAGCGGAGCAAGCGCCCCATTCTTCACAGCTTCATGATACTCCTGAGAGATATTATCATTATCATCGGTATAATCATTCTTAAGCAAATATTTGTAGATTTGTTTAGCCAGCTGTGGAGTTATTTCCATGGTGCTGCCATCAACCTAATCACTTTGCCGGTAAAGTACGCCTCATCCGCAACACGCGGCCTTTCAGAAAGCGATTCACTAATGTCCTTCTGCAAGGCCGCGACAAAATCTTTATAGCTCTCACTTGCTACAACCGTCAGGACATTGGTTTGATGTACTGTAGCCGGATTATCCTGCCGTTCCCCAAATTGATTCACCGCGATACGCAGCCCCCTCCCAACTTCCTGTCTGCGGGATATGGTGTTGTCGCTATGTTTGAGAGTACAAATAACAAAAACATTGGGGTTATCCCAGCCTTCGCGGAGAGCGGAATGCGAAAAAATAAACCGTACAGGCTCTTCAAAAGAAAGCATCCGTTCTTTGTCCTTTAAAATCAAATCATAGGCCTCGACATCATCGGTTTCCGTGGATCTAGTTCCGGTTACAGGATCAATCATTCGTTGTAATTTTCTATCAATCGAAAAATAACCGTTATGAGTACGCTCAACATTTATCCCCTCCAAATACTTTTTATATTCCGGCTGAACTAAAAGGCCTAATCCATCTAAACAATTTCTATATTCCTCTTCAAAGATTTTGGCATATTCGCCTCCTTCTTCCCCAGAGTCTGTATACCTAAGATACTTAGCAACCTCATCAATAAAAAAGAGGGTAAGCACTTTAATACCCTGATGAAACAATGTCTGCTCCTTTTCAAAGTGTGCTCTAATCGCTTCCCTGATTTGAATACGCCGCAAAGCAGTTTCATTAACATCTCCGGTAGCTTCACCGGCGGTAAGTTCCGCGCCATTGGTAAAAGTAACAGTATCGGTAATAGCATTGATATCAGAAATTACAAAACCTTTGTATTGATCTAGCTCATTAGACAAATCAAAAAGATTGCCGCCTTTTTTCAGTTTTCTTATAATTCGTTTAATACCGCTTTTTTGTTTAACTTCCATTTCAATCCGCGCAACCGGGCTTTGCGTGGAAACTTCAATGGATTCCAGATAGAGATAGGCATCTGAAGAGAAGCTTTCCAGATTGTGAAGCTGCTTGGAATTGTAGATGAAAAACTTCACCTTCTTGCCGTAGGCAGCCAGGAAATGCTCCGCGGTAATTTCCAGAGACTTGTAAACACCTTCCCTGATGGCAATACTGGGAACAACTATAATAAACTTGCTCCAACCATAGTGTTTGTTCATCTCGAAAATGGTCTTTATATAACAGTAAGTTTTTCCGGTACCGGTCTCCATCTCAATGTCCAGATTAAGTGGAGAAACTTTCGTTTTTACTAAAGCGCTGGATGGGGGGAGATTCTGATACCGCTGAACCTTTTGGATATTTTCCAATATCTGCTGGCCGGTTAACATTAGATCAGCATTTTTAAAACCTGCTTGATCATAGAGTTCCGCCTGAGAATACCCCTGAGCATCCTTCTTTTTTACCCCGGGATCAATGCGATAATTAATTCCCGATGTATTAAGCTGCCCTTTGAAGCAATTCATCACGGCTTCGACTGCATGAGTTTGGTAGTCTTGTATTTTAAACTTCAGTTTCATCTATCTAAATCTCCACGTTTATTCTGCAAATCTCTTATTCTTTCTGCATTTCTTTCTGCAAATAACCATTTCTTTCTGCATTTCTTTCTGCATTCGGTGTGGTTTTATTCTAAAATCTCCCATCTTGGAGCCGTTCGTGATGCCATGTTTTGAATATGCCCCCCACGCCTAAGCTTTGTCAGCAAATTGGCTATTTTATTAATTTTCTGCTCTTCATCCAGTGCATCTAAGCTTATTCCACAATAATTTATTAATTTCTTCCCGCGAAGCTTTACCAAATTTTTCAAGATAGTCTGTTACACTTGATTGTGGCAACAAATCACTATCCGCATAAATAATTCTAATACTTAATTATTTTCCAAACCGCTTTACGTCTTTGGCGATCTTTTTTCCTTCGGACTTCAATCTGCGCTCTAATTTTTTAATGTCCTCTTCTGGCGGCAATGCTTCAGGTTTAATACCGCTTTTTCCCAGAAGATCCCGGACATCCTTATTATTCTTAACATGCTCACCTGTAATAATCCGTTCACCGCGTAAATTATTCTTTTTCGTATTAAAGCTGGTTATTTCGGCAGCAAAATCTTTAGCTTTGATGGTAATAGTCGGTAAAAAATCAGCTAGCGGCCGGTTATTCGGCATACCCAGTTTCTGTTTCATTTCCAGAGTGGTATGCCCTCCGAAAAGGGCATGATCTCCCTGACTTCGCAATCGCGCGAAACCTTTACCGTCAACGCCGCGTTCATATACAATTCCTGAAAGCTCAAACTCCGTATCAGCCAGCTTTTTGCGTGCCCGCAGCCGTTCCGCTAACGCGATACGTTTTTCCAATATTTCCTGCTTACGGGTCTGAATGGCAAAATAACTCTGGGCAAAGGCAATCTTTTCTTTACGAGGATCGCCATTTTGGGCTATTAGATAACAGGCATAACGGGTAAGTATGATATCATCAATTTCTTTAGATGCACCCTTAGGCATAGGGATCGTTTTGCTGACGTCAGCAAAATGATCTGAAATGTTCTGCCCGGAATTCAGACAAGCCGTTTTAGCCTTATCGATAACCTGCAAGAAATTACGCCATTGTGTATAATCCAGCAATTTCTGCAAATCCCGCGCCATCCAATACTCAATATGATTTTGGGTATACGCTGACTCTTCAAACGTTTTATTTAATTGACTGACAATTTCTTTCTTCATAATTTTTTATCTCCTTGTCGGCTTCTTAAATCGTCTTCACTTCCGTATGTGGTGACATTAGTTTAAATATCTGCTCCACATTGATTTTCACACCATTCCGCGAGTTTCTTCTTACGAAATCGCCACTGCCCGCCGATTTTAAAACACGGCAGCTTCCCTTCCCGGCACAGCCTTCGGACGGTGTAGGGGTGTATTTTTAAGGCTTCGGCTACTTCGTCAACGGTATATGATTCGATAGTTTTATCCATTTTAGTCACCTGTTACATTTTACAACAGCTTATAACAAAGGGCAATTGATAAAAAGCTCTGCTCTATTTGTGAACAGCTAATTCATTTTTTAAGATACCTTCTGCCTTTTTCCGTTAACCGGTATTTTTGTGTCGGGCTTTTCGGAGAACCTGGCTGCGTCATTTCTATTAATTGCGCGTTAAGCGCGGGCTCTAAATATTGTTCCCGGAAATTTGCCTGCCCCTTTAATCCTAATTTCTCCTGTAATGCTTTTCGGCTTAATGGAAAATGAAGTGCCTCAAGTACCGCGCTTACTTCACCCGCGGCTTCACCTCCGCGTGAGGTAAAGCTTTTTCTTCCTTTGTAAGATTAATCTTAGCCATTTACCCTCCACGCGCCGCCTTTATCAGGCCCCATACGCTCAAGAATTCCCTTTGCTTTTAATTTCGCGATATTTTCTTCGATTTTTCGTTGAGATATACCTATCAATCCGGCAAGTTCTCTTGCCGAAATAGAGGCGTCTTTTTTAATAAACTCAATGATCTTTCGCTGGTTAAAGGAAATCTTTTCTCCGACTTTATCTCCGACCCTTTCACCGACTTTATCTCCGACCCTTTCACCCCTCTTTTCACCCTGCGGGGGTTTACGGAAATAAACGGAAAAGCCGCCGAACTCTTCGCGAAATTCCGGCTCCGGCAATCCGGCTTTTTTACATTCATCAACAATCTTGATCGTGCCGCGGCCCCAGGCTTCAATCATTCCCGCCTTGAAGAATACATCCGCCAAAAATTCATTTCTCGGTTTGGACTTGTGCTGTTTCTTTAAATCATCTATCCCGATATAGAGTTTTCCGCCCGCGGTGTTGGCAAAGGCGCAAATGGTTCTTAAGCAGTTATCATTCCAGGATTGTTTATATTCCTTATTCTGATTTTCAACCTTGCACATAATGCTCCTTTATCGGCATTATTCGTCCATTTATAGTTAATAAGCCGCCTGAAATTAAACCGGGTCTCGGTAAATGTCGCGAAATAATTTAATACTTCTTTTGGCAGATTTTTCATATTAATTATTTACCCTTCGTTCTTCCCCGAGGTTTCCCTTTTGCAAAAGGATATGATTTAGACCACTGATCAATATCATCCTTGCTAAATCGCCACTGCCCGCCAATTTTAAAACACGGCAGCTTCCCTTCCCGGCACAGCCTTCGGACGGTGTAGGGGTGTATTTTTAAGGCTTCTCTCTTCAAAAAGCTTCATAAAATATTCGGCATGTTCTCTGCCGCGCGGCTGAAAGTGATATAGCTCAAGATAGAGCTGCAGATTAGAAACTACTGCAAAGCCTTTTATTTTCTGCTTGTTAAAAAATACGCTGTTTTTATAATAAGGGCGGATGATGTGAAAATTCCCGCTTCGCACAAGCTCTTTTAGCTCTAACTTCTGCCTCAGTCCCAGAATGTCTCCAGCCCAGTCCGCAAGTTTAAGATAAAGATATATCTCATCCGTCCTCACAAAAGAAGTTAAGAGATTAGCAGCCGTATGCAATGTCAGCGCGTATTGCTCTTGCCTCAAAACATCTTTAATCCTTTCCAAGACTTTTTTGTCCGGGCTCTAATAAGAATCAACGGTGTTTAGCTCAAATTCATACTCTTTCATCCAATCCGCAATAAGCATGTCTTTATTGGTAAGAACGGGATAACTGTGAACAATATACTATAAGTGAACATTATTGTCCAGCTTGAAAGGATTATTTACGAAAGAACCGTTTTATCTATGCGCTCTTCGATTTTAAGCAGGCAAAGCCAGTGCCTTATAAAGTCCGCTTTGCTTCTTTATGCGATAATTAATTCCCGATGTATTAAGCTGCCCTTTGAAGCAATCCATCTCGGCTTCGACTGCATGAGTTTGGTAGGCTTGTATTTTGAACTTCAGTTTCATTCATACTCTCCTTGTTCACGGAGTGATTCTTCAATTTGTTTTTTTAGTTCTTCTTTACTCGGCAGATAAAGCTGATACTGGGAAGCATGAATATTACTATTTTCAGGTATAGTTAATTCTACCAGCGCGTCACTTTTACGATGACAAAGGACAATGCCTACCGTTGGGGCTTCCTCATCAATTTTGACATAGCGGTCGAAGTAATTGACATACATTTGCATTTGACCAAGATCCTGATGACTAAGCTTATCTCTCTTCAGATCAATCAGAACATAACAACGCAGCAAGCGGTTATAAAAAACCAAATCCACATAAAAATGATCATCATCGAAGGTAAATCTCTTTTGTCGAGCTTCAAAAAGAAACCCTTTGCCTAACTCCAATAGAAAATGCTCGATTCTGTCAATAATCGCTGTTTCAAGCTCATGCTCGGAATAATGCGAATGTTCCGGAAGATTGAGAAATTCCAGAATATAAGGATTTTTGATAACATCCTCAGGCGTGCCAACAAGCTGGCCTTTAACAGAAAGCTCCTTAATCTTCTCTTTGTCCCGGCTTAGTGCCAGGCGTTCATAAAGAGATGTCGCAATCTGCCGGTTTAACTCGCGGATACTCCAGTTATTTTCAATGGCTTCAATTTCATAAAAACAACGCTCTTCAGTTGATTTAATAGTAAGAAGTGTCACATAGTGTGACCAGCCCAATGTGAATTGGCTGGATAATTGCGCAGACAGTGTTTGCGCAATGCGCGGCTGCTCAATAAGGGCAGACAAAGATTGGCCAGACACTGTCTGTCGAATCTTACTTTTACCCTGTTCTAAAGATGTAACAGACACTGTCTGTTGAATCTCAGCATAAGATTGATAAAACTCACAAAATTTACGTAAATTGGTTGGAGATACGCCCTTAAGTCCACGAGCTCTAAGTTCAGAAGAAAGCTTGCTTATGAGCTTTTTACCATAAAGTTCCGCTCGTTCAACCCCAGCATTTTCATATTCTACAATATACCAACCAAATAACCAATTGCGCACCACCAGAGCAATATCGACAGAACGAACCGCCCTTTTCTTCAATTCTGTCTGCGTCTATTCAAACAGCTTTATCAAATTATTAAATCCTAATTTATGTTCATTCGTATCCATGTGCGCTCCCCTTTAAATCGTCTTCACTTCCGTATGTGGTGACATTAGTTTAAATATCTGTTCCACATTGATTTTCACACCATTCCGCAAGTTTCTTCTTGCGAAATCTCCACTGCCCGCCGATTTTAAAACACGGCAGCTTCCCTTCCCGGCACAGCCTTCGGACGGTGTAGGGGTGTATTTTTAAGGCTTCGGCTACTTCGTCAACGGTATGAGATTCGATGATTTTCCCATTTTAGCCCCATAACAGTCTATTACATCTTATTACAATTATCCCCCCAATAGCAACCTTAAAAACCCAAGCGCTTATTGAATAACTAAATGATTTTTATTCCTCTCACAAAGTTCACCAAGCACACCCGCCTAGCCATCTTTAGATATGCTTCTCTGTGGCGGCGAGGCTGGCAAAGAAATCAAAGGATTCATTTTCATTCATTA
>JAKLQT010000084.1 GCA_022013205.1 Candidatus Omnitrophota bacterium
CTCCGGGTCAAAACTTCCGCCTATCCATTCCAGCATCTCTTCATGCCTGGCGTGATTCGGGTGCTTTATGGCCATTAAAAAATCCGCGTACCCCGGAACACCGCCGCAATCCTCCGGCGGACAGGCACGCGCTCCGTCAACACATACCGGATAATATTTGCCTTTTTCCAGAGGCAGTATTTTTTCTACAATTATCTCATGCCTCCAGCCATCGCCGAAATCATACTCGTACTCAAATTTCTGTTTTTCCTGCTTTAGCGCGTTTTTCAATTTAACTTTTTTTTCATTTATCTTTTCAGCCGAAATGTCAAATTCCGGGTCCGGCCGGCCGTAATATTCGCCATTTATAAAAAAGTGGTGCAAATGGCTGCCTTCCCATCCCATTACTTCCTGTAAAATAACATGCAGCGTGAATAAATTTATATCCGCTTTTACCAGTATTCTACGCCAAATCGCGGGTTTAATATTCTCCAAGGTTATCTTTATTTGATAGATACAATTAAGTTTATCCTTTGCCATCGCGTAATCCGGTTTAATTTCCAATGCCCTCTTGTAACACTGTATCGCTGTTTTTTTATCTAAAAGTAACGTAAGCGCCAGGCCCTTATTATGCCAGGCAGCATAGTTATTTGGCAATACAATCAAGCCTTTTATTCATACCCTCCTCTATATTTTCATCCGCCATGAAAAAACTTTTTGCCTGCTCAAGTTCGGAGATTTGCCCGCAGCAAGGAAGCGCTTCAAGGAAACTCCTGCCGTATCGCCTGGTCCTGATTCTGGGGTCAAGTATCGCGACCATGCCTCTATCCTGCTGAGTACGTATCAGGCGGCCAAAACCCTGACGTAACATAACAATGGCCAGGGGAAGCTGATAATGCAGGAAAGGGTCTTTATGCTGAGACACAAGGCGTTCCATTTTTGCCTCAACAATCGGCTCATCCGGAACGGCAAAAGGAAGCTTAGCGATAATAACGCATTCCAATGCCTTTCCGGGAATGTCTATGCCTTGCCAGAATGTAGTTGTCCCTAAAAGAACCGCGTTATTAGCGCGTTTAAACATCGACAGCAGTTTATAGCGAGGGGCATCGCCTTGTTTAAAAATTAGTAAATCTAAAAATTTCTCCTTAAGCCGGCTGTAAACCTCATCCATCATCCTGAAACTGGTAAACAAGATAAAGGTGCGGCCTTTCATAAACGCGAGTATATCTCCAACCTGCTTTAGTATTTGCTCAAGATAACTTTCCGGTTCTCTAGCTGGGTCAGGTATGCCCAAGGGAAGATAAAGCAGCGCGTTTTTAGTATAATTAAATGGGGAATCTAAAATCAGCTCATCGCTTTCTGTGCCGATACCCAGCCCTTTTTTAAAAAAATCAAAAGCGCCGCCTACTGAGAGCGTGGCTGAGGTAAATATCACCGGTTGAATTTCATCAAGAACACGTTTTTTAAACTCCTCTGAGATATCAATAGGCGCCGCGAAAAATGCATATTTCATCCCCCGCGGCCGGTTTAATATTTCCACCCAGTAAACATATTTTTCCGACTCAGCTTGGATAATAGTATCCAAAGAAGCAGCGAATTTATCGGCGCGTGATATAAATGAGCCTATTTCAATTTTATCTTCGTCGTCCTTTATCTTACGCCGCGTTTCGTTCAAATATTGCGCTAATTTCAACATGGGCTCACGCAGATGATTGAATACCGGCTGTTTTTCTTTTATCCGGACTGTTTTAGTTTCCTTCCCAAATTTAAGCGCGGCCGCCCAGAAAAATAATTGCGCCGCTGCCCTCACTTCGCCTAAAGCCTTTAATAACACGTCTTTTTCTTTTGATGAGAGCTCCTTTATCTTGTTTAGAACGCCTTTTCCAGTTGCCGGATTAAACAAAGAATCAAAAAAATATTTTATTTGAAAATTAGATACCTCTATGCCCAGATAACTCGCCGCCGTATTTTCTAAAGTATGCGCCTCATCAAAAACAACCGCATTAAAATGAGGAAGAACCTTGCCGCCTGAAGCAATATCAGAGAAAAAAAGATGATGATTTACCACCAAAATATGCGCATTGCGTTCCTGCCTTTTGGCCTTATAATAAAAACAATCCTTCCTGAACAAACATTTTCTCCCCATACACAACTCTCCCTGGCGGCAGATATTATCCCATACTGATTGCCGCGGCATGAAACTAAGCTCAGAGCGCAGGCCGGTTTTTGTCTTTTGAAACCACTTCTCGAATAAAGCGCTTTCTTCTTTGCCTTTATCTGTCTCAAAAAGATATGCCTGCGCGTTCTGATGAGATCTGCGGATGCAAAGATAATTTTCAGAACCCAGGCATAAGGCAAACCGAAAATCCATACCCAATATCTGCTTAAGATGAGGCAGTTCCTTCTTAATCAACTGCTCCTGTAAGGTCTTTGTATATGTGGACACAACCGCCTTTTTTTCATTATTAAGCGTCCATTTAATAAGCGGCAGAAGATATGCTAAACTTTTTCCAACTCCTGTTCCGGCTTCAACCATAAGATGCCGCTTTGTTAAAAAAGCCTTTTCTATTGTCTCGGCCATCTGCACCTGCTGCGGCCGATGCTCAAGGCCGTTTCCCAAACAAGCTTTATCTTTACCAAAAACAGCTGAAAATATATTCATTTTTTTCTTTTGTCTTTTTCGCAAAGGCAAAAGAAAAAATCACGCCTTCGGCGAAAAACACTCCTTTAGAAAAATAAATTAATAAAAATCTGATTTCGAAATTGCCTCTCTTATTTTTTTAGCCTTTAACTTACCTAATTTTGGTATTTGCGTTAATTCTTCTTCTTTAGCGCAAATTACTGCCTCTACGCTGCCGAAATGCTCCAGCATCCGGGCAGCTAATGCCGGCCCCACATAAGGCAGGCCTTGCAGGATATAAAGCTGCCTTTTGCGAATCTATACCGGAACTTTTTTCGCGGTAATCCATTTCAATATTCAATATTTTATGTTCCATAACTTCAAACCGTTCTTCCAAACCCGCATTGGAATGGGGTTAGATCAAGATTCTTTTTCAAGCGTAAGATGTTTTATTTTTTAACCGTTGCAGCCCATTCCAATATAGGTTTGGAATTGGTTCTTTTATATTATAGTTTAAATTTTTCCGTTTAACAACCTGTTTCCAACTCTTTATTTTTTTTACAGCTATGAGCTATGAGCCATGAGCTGAATTGCTATAAAATATTTTGTTTGACTATATTATTCTTTTAATAGTAAAATCTTTTATCGCCGCTTTGCTTTGAAAAGACTGGACGAGGTTCACCGGAATCAGCGGCCGAAGTTACCGGAATACGCGTTCAACTGCTAAAATTTGACAAAAACGCAAAAATTATATATGTTTTCATGTATTAATATATCTAAAACCTTCACATTACAGGAATAATTATGAACAAGGAATTAATTGCTGTTATTCTTCCCAATAGCGCAATTCAATTAGAGTGGATTGACTCCGAGGCTAAGATCGATAAAAGCACACAGATTTTCCAAAAGGAAACACTTAAACGGTTTCAGGAGAACTTTGCCTCGGCATTATTGTTTTTAAGCTTTTCTGCCAAGGATGTAAAGCTGTCTGTCTCCCTGGATTTCTTCAGGAATTTTGCCCGCCTTTTCGCGCATAAATTAAGTCACACCCCTAACCTTGAAACAATTCGCGAAAAAATATCCATCCCGCTTGAAGATAATGAAATTTTAGAAATGATAGAAAAAGCTCCTTTCATGACAGGATCAGAATATTTAAACGCGGAGCTTCTGAAATCTTTATGGCCTGTTATCCATGCCCAGTTTCAACAAAAGATTAAAAAATACAATGGGACAGTTGAAAATTTCATAAAGAAACATAGCCCGAATATTCACCTCGTTGGAAGGGTCTATTTTCACCTTGTTGAAAATAAAAAGTCAGTAGACTTTCCATTTGCTTTTTTGGCAACATATTCGGCTTCTCTTAATAAACAAGGTCAATCCAAACATCTTCCTTTAAAACATGCCCTTGAAGAATACGGGAAAAACAGCCGTAAATTACTGGACATTCTTACAACCGTCCATTTAGCTGCTAAAGAAAGTGAACTAATTACAAGTCTCTTAGACTCAGGGGAAGTCTTTCATCCCCTGGCTTGGAGTTCAAAAGAGGCTTTTAGATTTCTTAAGGAAATTATTGTTTATGAAAATGCCGGCATTCTGTGCAGAATTCCTAATTGGTGGAAAGGCGGAGCTGATTCGTTCAGATTAAATATATCTATTGGAGATTCTTCACCATCTTATTTGGGGATAGATTCAATCTTAAATTTTAACGCGCAATTGTTCCTGGGGGATTCTGTCATTACTAAAGAGGAGGCAAAAAAAATACTTTCCGAATCCGAAGGGCTTGCTTACATCAAAGGCAAATGGGTTGAAGTGGATGCTGAAAAACTCAATCAGGCCCTTGCGGCATTTGAAAAGGCGGCACGCGCCTCAGAAGAAGGAGGATTGACGCTCAAAGAGGCCATGCGCATGCAGATGGGAGCAAAGCATATATTTGGAGACGAAGAACAAAATGATATGGTAAATATCTCAAACGGCGAATGGCTCCAATCTGTCATTGAAAGATTACAAAATCCTGATTTGATTAAATCTATCCTTCCCGATAAAGCCTTCAAAGGCACACTTCGCGGTTACCAGCAAAACGGATTAAACTGGCTGCATCTTTTACATTCCTTACAATTTGGGGCATGCCTTGCTGATGATATGGGGCTGGGGAAGACCATTCAAATTCTCGGATTTTTGACACTTCTGAAAAATTCTAAGAAGTCAGAATCAAATTTACTCATTGTCCCCGCTTCATTGCTTTCAAACTGGCAGAATGAAATCAACCGTTTTGCTCCATCATTAAAATTCATTATTGCCCACCCGGGCGTAAATCCTCAAAGTAAAATTTTACTTGAAAATGATAAATTTATCAAAAAATATGATCTCGTCATTACAACCTATGCTTTAATACAACGATATACCTGTCTGAAATCCTACGCGTGGCAGTATGTTATTTTAGATGAAGCCCAGGCAATCAAAAACCCAGCCGCAAAACAAACAAAAGCAGTAAAAAAACTAACATCCTACAATAGAATAATCCTCACCGGGACCCCTATTGAAAACAGGCTTTCTGATCTGTGGTCCCTCTATGATTTCATTAATCCCGGATTGTTAGGCAGCGCTAAAGAATTTACGGATTACGCTAAAAAATTAAGAGATAACACAGATAAATATAGCCGCCTGAAAAAAGTGATCGGCCCGTACATCTTACGCCGGCTTAAAACAGATAAATCTATTATCTCAGACCTGCCTGACAAGATTGAGATGAAAACTTACTCTGAATTAAGTAAAAAGCAGGTTCTTTTGTATGAAAAATTAATTGATGATATCCGTTACGATCTGGAAAGATTAGAAGGCATTCAGCGCAAAGGCATGATATTATCCTCACTGATGAAGTTCAAGCAAATCTGCAATCATCCCGGCCAGTACCTGGGCAACAAGGATTACAATGAAGAAGACAGCGGTAAATTCAAACGTCTGAGAGAGATCTGCGAGACAATTTTTGAAAAGAGAGAAAAAGCCTTAATTTTTACACAATTCAAAGAAATAACAGGCCCTCTCCATGATTTTTTAAAAACCGTCTTTAATAGAGAAGGATTGATTTTGCACGGCAGTATCCCGACAGCAAAACGAAAGAAAATCATTGAACGTTTTCAGAGTAAAGAATATATTCCGTTTTTTATTTTATCAATTAAAGCCGGGGGCGTAGGGCTTAATTTAACAGAGGCCAATCATGTGCTTCATTTTGATAGATGGTGGAATCCTGCTGTTGAAAATCAGGCAACAGACAGGGTATTTAGGATCGGCCAGGAAAAAAAGGTTCTTGTACATAAATTTATCACAAAGGGAACAATTGAGGAAAAAATTGACGCTATGTTGGAACAAAAATCCGCTCTATCGCGTGATGTTATTCAAAGTTCAGGTGAAAACTGGATAACAGAGATGGCTAACAAGGAAATACTAAATCTATTTAAACTCAATTTATAACAAAGGATGCCATTATGCCCTACTGGGGATCTTTTAGCCCATATGTATCGGTCGCGAAAAAAAGAGCAAAGGCAGAAAAAAAGCTAAAAGCACTTAGAAAAAAGAACGCGAACCTCAAACCTGTTTTCATTGAAGGGACAACCATTACCAAAACATGGTGGGGAAAATCCTGGAACATCAACCTGGAAAGCTACGCGGATTATTCTAACCGAATTGGACGAGGCAGGAGCTATGTACGCAATAATGCTGTACTGGATTTACAAATTAAATCCGGAATTATTGAATCATTAGTTCAAGGAACCCGCAATACTCCTTACAAAGTCAAGATCAAAATAAAAGCACTTAAAAAGGATACCTGGAAAAACATAAAAAAGGCCTGTCAGGGAGAATTCGATTCTCTGCAGGAACTTTTCGAAGGCAAATTTCCAAAATCGCTCTCAGAGATATTTACCAATAAAAAATCAGGATTATTCCCCTCCCCGCAAGAAATCTCTTTTGACTGCAGCTGTCCTGATTGGGCGGATATGTGCAAACATGTTGCTGCCACTTTATATGGAATTGGAGCAAGATTAGATTTAAAACCTGAATTATTTTTTGAATTAAGAGATGTAAAAATGAAAGATTTGGTAACAGGAGTCCTTAAAAAAAAGGCAGACGATCTCCTCCAAAAAGCAAAGAAAAAGGCCTCAAGAATTATTAATGATACAAATATATCTGAAATCTTCGGGATTGATATAGAAAGCGAATCCACTCCTCGTAAAAAACTGAAGAAAAAAAACCCTTTAAAAACCAGCGGAAAAACAGTCAAAAAAACTCAAACAAAAAAGAAGGTAAAGATCTCTAACCAGAAAAGGCAGCGTACAGTTAAGAGCAGAAGCAGGGCGGCCACAGGCGTTGTTTAAAGTTTTAAAAAGAGTCTGTCCGATGATTGAAGATATCGCGAAGTCGAGAATATCCAAAATACGGTTAAGAAAGGGTGTTTTTGAGGTTATGTCAGAAAAAGTATGGTGGAATAATTGAATAAAAGTGTCACATATGTACCCAGAACATTTTGCTGCCTATCTGCCCGTCGTTCAATTGAATAATATTTTTTTCATTTTCTTGATTACCCAAGGACTTCTAAGTTCGCTTGTTTTGTTTATAAGTAAAACAAAGTTGTAAGCTAAAATTTCATCTGGATGAATTATAATTCGCTTTCAGATTTGTTGATAAATTCATTAGGTAACACAATGTTGTTTTGCCTGCAATAAGCAGCATAGCCTTCTTCAGCACCAGTTGTTTTTAAGATATATATTTCATCTGGAAAGACATATTTAAAGCCCCTTAGCTTGTTTTTAATTCTACCGAATATTGATGTAATTTTTTATTTTATTTATGCCGCAACATATTAAATAACATAACCTTCTGAGAAAAGGCACCACTTCTTTCTTAATTAAGAATGCGCCGCAATTTTTCAACAAAAGCTATTCTTTTTGCCGAATCCATCTTCTGGATATTAAATAGTTTCCATCGGACAGCAGGCAAATGCTCAACACCGTTGATCCCTAAAAGGGGCCATTTTGGTTCACCCCTCTTAAATGAAATTAAAAATTCCTTATCATTCTTAGTCAGCTTTTGTTTAATTATTCGGATTAATTTCTCACGCACCTGAATAAGCTCTTCATACGGAACATCATCATCTACCATCCCTTGAAAATCCGTCTCATAAATGTCCCGGACATCTTTCAAAATTGGGTCCAAAGATTCATGTATCGGCCGATCGTGACTAATCAAGTAGGCCAGAAAGCCTTTCCAGATTTGTTCGGAAATCCCTTCATTACTCAAAACAAATCTTATGTCATAAAGATCACGGGGGTGTTGCCGATCCAAAGCAGCACAAATTTTACCTCCGTAAAGATCAGACAATGAGACGACTCTCATTGAAGCGGACATTTCAAATATCTGTTTAGCTTTAGGAGAAAGATCACGATTTTCATAAGAGAAAACTGTCCCTCGGATTACCAAATTAGGCTCTATTTTAATTTGAATATCATCCATAAAGACATGCAGTTTACTTACCATTTGCGGCTTCTTAGTCGGAATCTCTTTTACCATACTGCCCGGCACATACTTTTCAATATCACTTGCTATCTGTTTAAGAGCGCTTTCGATATTGGCTAAAGATTCATCTCGTTGCTGAATCGGCAAATAAGTTAAATCTATATCTACCGACAAGCGGGGCATGTTCTGGACAAATAGATTTATTGCGGTTCCTCCCTTCAATGCGAAACAATCATATTTCGCGATCAAAGGCAGAACCCGTACAACTAATTCGGCTTGTTTAAAATATAGGCTGGTCTTGTCGATCATTATTATCGTTGGGTACAGTGATTAAATATTTAGCGTTCAACTTTCCCCCTTTTTGAACAACACGCTTTCCTTTACCTAAATCAACATTCTCTAATTTTAAACCCTCAAACCATTGATGTTCATGTTTTTCAGAAAACCATAGGAAAAGCCGTTTCGCTTTTACATTTTTACATTCTTCTATAAGAGTATTTATCAGATCCGGCCTTAATGTCAAAGCACTTTCCATCATGGCATCAACCATATAAAAAGACTCTTTCGTCGGCACATCGGACATCATCTCTAATATAGCCCTTTCAGGAGATGCCACATTTATTTTCCAATCCCAACTACCAAACAACGTTGTCGTGAGTCCTATATTATTTTCATTGTTTTTAAATAATTTTCTTGTGTGTTCAACAAACTCAACATCGACATTTGTTTTAAAGAGCCAACCTGGTAATTTCTTTTCTCGAAATAAATGGATACGCTGTTTTTTGCTTAACGGTAAATAATGAGCAAGGCCTTTTAATTCTAATGCTGAACGCCCACCTATATGAACATTGAAATCAAGAACCTGTAAAGAATAAACTAAATGCTGCCATTTTAA
>JAKLQT010000085.1 GCA_022013205.1 Candidatus Omnitrophota bacterium
AACGAGACGAATTTGTTCTGGATAATCCTTGATTGATTGTACGCCGGTTAAAAGAATTGTTTGATCGCAACGCAAGCCAGTTGATTTGTCGACCGGACGCGAATAAAGTCTTTGGCATTGAATATTGGATTTGGCTCTGGTGACAAAAAACGCCAAGTCCTGATGTAAAACATGAAGACGCGCGAAGTCGAGATATCCGCGGTCCATAATGTAAAAAGACCCGGATTCGGGAACAAGGATATCCAATATGTTGACATCGGCCACTTTCCCGTCGGTAATTTCGATAAATGTCGGGATGTTGCCGCGTAAATCCAGAAGCGTATGAAGTTTGACGGCGGCTTTGCTCTTTCGAAAACGCGCCCAAGGAAATAGCGATAAACATAAATCTATAGTTGTGGCATCCAGCGCGTACACCGTTTGTTCCAATTCTACGCCGAAAGGTTCGTTGAGATATAATCTTCTGGCACGATGAATCAACACTTGGGCAAAGTCGGCGTAAATATGCCAGTCGCGTTGATTGTTGGCATTGGACAATGTATTGCGTGAGATTTGACTGCGAAAGCCCATATGATAAAGCTTTGGCTGCATAAATCGCAGGCAAGATTCGATATCGCGTAAACTCTCGCGATAAGTTAATTGCGCAAAGGCCATGCATAAAAATTGATCCAGGCACGAAAAACTTTGCACCTTGTAATCGCCGTGATAACGCTGGACGCATTTGTGGAATTCGTATAACGGCAGGAATTCCATAATTTGAGAAAAAATAGTTTTGCCCGTATTCATAAGACGCTCCTTTGTTAGCCAAAACGTCAGAATAACACGGTATTGAATTGAAATCGATTAAAAGTTTTTGCGTTATTAGCATAATGAAATCAATTAGTTATGCAAATTAGTTTAAAAACGTTGGGACACTACTGATTCTTTATGGCAGTTTGGTATATGCCCCATAATCATCCCGTACCAATACATCATCTTCATGAGAGCCGCGAAGATATTTTTCGGCAACTCCTTTGCCGCGGGATTCCTCAATGACATAATACGCCCGCTCCCTGGTAAAAAAGCCCCACAACCACTGATTTATTCCATCAATGCGATGGACTGTCTCATCCGCGTATTTGACCGGACAACTGCGAATTTCTTCGAGAATCTTATCATAATATGGCCCCAGCCAATCACGCGCCCGATGCACCATATTTACTAAGCCTCCTTGACTTACTTTTGGTTGTTCAACCTCTGTAGATTTCTTATTCGGCTTGAATATCATATCCCGGTACCTATCCCGCTGCCGCCGTAATTTCTCTTTCTCTTCTTCCAGTCGCTTTACCGTCTTTTCTAATTCTTCATTTCGCCTTTTAAGATCTTTGTTTTTATCCTCAAGGCTTTTCCGCGCGGCTTTATGCGCTTCATTGGCGGCCTCTAATCGAATTACATGGCCTCTTAATTTTCGCTTCTCTTCGTCTCTACTTTTTAACCGATATCCCATCATTTGCCTGGGGGCTCCTTTAATCTTTCATTATAATATCTTACAATCTGAAAATCTATATCGGATAACTGAATCACTGCCTGCATGATCTTTTTGTAGTTGCCTACCGCTTTGGGGGCATATTCTAATTTATGTTTTGTTAACATTAGGCTATGATTACTTTTTTCTCCCCGAAAAGTTAGATAGTGATATGGCCCGTGTAATACAGGATTCTCCTTCCTTTTACACCGGCATCCTTTACTACCACCGCATCTATTGCCCTGAATCCGTATACTGCCTCGTAAAACTCCCTCCTTTAGCATTCCCCGCAGCTTATCAACCAATTCTGTTCTGCGTTTTAATAATGAGCTAATAAGAAAAAGATGTGTTTCTAAGAAGGAATGAAGATTTCTTAAGACTACGCCGCATGTCCTAGTTCCAGTTTACGGCTTTCGGTCACCCGCCCAAAAGCATCGTCAAACCTGCAGCCTGTAGCTTGTAACAGTTCCCTGCTTACTGCTTACTCTTTTTCTACCTGTGACTTCTTATCCGACTTTGATATCCTTGAGCTTCAACTGTATGGTGGAGATACCCTGCCAGTCATTCATGGAGGGAGAATAGGTGATGGAAAAGCCGTCATTAATATTCGAGATATCAATATCGCTAAAGCTGCCGGCCAGTGCTTCGCAGGTAACCTTTCCGTCCGTAATCCATAATTTAAAAGTATTGCCGCGCAGCAAGCGCGGCCTTCCCTTTAATTTCAAATCGCGCGAAGCAAATACCGGCCGCGGATTTGCCATGCCGAACGGCTCGCATCTGTCCAGCTCGCTTATCAGCCCTTCCGAGAGCAGGCCTAAAGCTATTTCCATATCCACATCTATGCTCGGAAGCAAATCCTCGTTCGAAATCATCCGGTGCGCCATATCATTAAAGAACTTCTTGAAATCATCTATATTCTTTTTTAAAATGCTCAAGCCCGCGGCCTTCTCATGGCCGCCGAAATTTTCCAGCAGATGGCCGCACTGCACCAGGGTATCAAACAAATGAAAGTTTTTTATAGAGCGGCCGGAGCCTTTAGCCACGGATTCCTTCGTGGAAATCAATATCGTCGGCCGGTTATACCTCTCGGCAATACGCGAGGCAACAATGCCGATAACCCCCGGATGCCATTCATCATGATGCAGTACCACGGAACGGTGGTGTTTAAAATTAATCTCACGTTCCATTATCGCCAGGGCATCTTTTAAGGTCTTAGCCTCTTCTTTTTGGCGCTGTTTATTTTCCGCGTCAAGCGCCCTTGCCAACTCTAACGCGTTTGCATAATTATCGCTAAGTAAAAGCCGCAGCGCCTGTTCCGCAGAGCCCATACGGCCGGTGGCATTAATCCGCGGTCCCAGGATAAAACCGATATGATAGGCGGATAATTGCCGTTTCGCGATACCGGCAACCTCCATAAGCGCCTGCAGGCCGATCTTTTTTGTAGCGGAAAGCCTCTCCAGGCCATGCTTAACAAGTATGCGGTTTTCCCCGCTAAGCGCAGCGACGTCGCTGACCGTACCCAGGGCTACCAGATCAAGATGCTCTGAGATATCAGCACGGCCGTCAACTACCGCCTGGGCAAGTTTATACGCCAGTCCTACGCCGGCCAATTCTTTATACGGATAAGGGCATTTTTTCTGCAAAGGATTGATTACCGCGCAGGCATCGGGAATTTTATCCTCATGTGGCCGGTGATGGTCGGTAATCACCGCGTCTATTCCTACTGATGAGAGGTAAGCAACCTCTTCGATATTCGTGATTCCGCAATCAACCGTTATCACCAGGGAAGCAGCCTGCTGTTTCAGTAAGGCGCAGGCCGCTTTATTTACACCGTATCCCTCTTCCACGCGGTGCGGGACATAACAGGACACATCCGCGCCCATCTGTTTCAGCACAAAATACAACAGCGCGCAGCTCGTAAGCCCGTCCACGTCGTAATCGCCGTAGACAAAAATCTTCTCTCCGCGGCTTACCGCCTGCCGCACACGCTCCGCGGCCTTGCGCATATCTTTTAATAAAAACGGGTCATGGCAATCGTTTATATCGCAGCGCAAGTAAAACTGCGCTTTTTCCGGCGTATCGATACCGCGGTTAAGCAGGATCTGCGCGAGAATAGGAGAAATTTTTAATTCCGCGGCCAGCTGTCTCTGCCGCGATAACTGCATACTGCGGATATTCCAGATTTTTTCCATGAATTATTTCTTCTGTTGGTTTTGTTCGCTTTTTATGAGCTTCTTGCGATGGGCAATGGTCACTGCAAGCAGCGCAACCTGCACGGCCAAAAGCACTGCCGAGTACATGGTATCATGCGTACCGATTACTTTCTCTTTAAAAAAACCGTAAAAAAAACAAAGCAGGCAAAGCACAATCCCTGTAACCAGCACGCGTATCAATTCGCCGTTAAAATGCGCCTGTTCCAGGCTGAACGCGGACGCCGGCCATTTGGAGCGAAAAGGCGTTAACCTGGGGATAAACGCCGGAACCGCCTGCTTATATTCCAGATATTCTTTCCCGAACAAATCGCTCAGCAGGATTTCCTCTTTTTTCACCGTCCCGGCATAGAAATAAAAGAATAACACACCGTATATTATCGACAAGAAATGCGCCGGAACCGCCAGGCAAAACCCCAACCCGATAAGAAAATTTCCCACATAGAGCGGATTGCGCACAAAGGCATAAGGCCCGGCCGTAGTCAACACGCGGATCTTTTTGATAAAGCCCGCAGCCCAGAACCGGATACAAAGCCCGGCAAGCACAAGCCACATACCCAGCCGAAAATCCAACCCATAAAAATAAGCCGCGACAAGGTATAACACGGCAAACGGATAAGCCGCCCATAACCGTAATTTTTTAAAACGCATCTCTTTCACTAAAAATACCTCTTATAAAATCTAATTCTATTATTAAAACTTATAATACACCCCGCAGTTCAACCCCTTTTCGTCGAACAAACGGCCTTCGATATTAATACTTATATTAGATGTAAAGCGGTAATTCGCGCCCACCAGTATACCCCAGACATCCTCGCTCTTTAAACGCCGCCGCAGGGTATCCGCCTTATATTTAAGCTGGGTCTCGCTGTACTGCAGGCCGCCGTATAACACGCTCTTATGCCATTCCTTAATGAACAGCCAGGTGCCTTGCCATTCATCCCAGATTGCGCGGTACTCATCACTGGCGATGGTATCCTTATGCGGATGACAGCTGATATGCTGAAACCCGGCGATTGACTTTACATTCAACGCTTCGTTCTCATACAAAAGATAGCGGAAACCGTAACCGCCGGCAAACCCGCTGGGAAAATCAAGATTAATCCCGTCGCTGCGGTCAAATCCCACACTGCCTACGCCCACCTTAGCGTCAAGAAAAAACCGCTTTGTAAGCCCGTAGCTGGCGGTAATAAAATACTGCGTCATCGTGCCTTTGCCTTCCACCTTATTAAAATCACGCCCGAAGATATGATTAAACTGCACACCCCATACCGACTTATGTTTGGCAGGCAAAAAATCTCCTTCCGAAGGAATAGCAAAAGCAGTATAACAAAATAAGAGCACGATTATGAGTGTAGAAATTAAGCTCCGCCTCATTGAAAGATAATTCCTCTTTTTTTTTCGTATATATACTATATTTAATCGCAGACATTGTCAATTAAGAATTGAAAATTGAAAGTTGAATATTGAGCGTTGAAATTTGAGCGCAAATACCGGGATTTTTTATCTATTTTGTAACTTACGGCTCCGTATTCTCTTCTCTCTCCTTACGGTTATCTTCCTCAGCTTTTTCGTCCATCGTCCATCATTTTTTCCATCTGCCTACTGCTTAGTGCTTACTGCCTACTATTCTTCTCCCCTCCGTCATTAACTACTTCCGCTTCTACGTCGATAACGTCCCCGTTTTTCTTATACCCACCAGGCCTTTGCGCACCCTGCTGCCGGCCTTGCGAAAACGGCTTCACGATAATCTTTTTCCCCAGCAACGCGGCAACCGTAAGCAGGACAAACAAAAACACACCGGCCAGCAGCCATAAAAAAAACGGCAGGAACAAAAGGCCAAAGAAAAAATTAAACAAAAGCAGCATACCGACAACATAAATCGCCTTTCCGATAAACATTAAAGAAGATAATCCCTGTTTCATAACTATTCACCCAACCCGGCCGAGCCGGAACCAAAAAGCATAGGCTCGCCCGGCTTGTTAATTTAAGGGGAGAGCCCCTTAAAAATCCCCCCCCCCCGCAGTTTAAAAAATTTCACCCCGCGCTATTTCCGGCGACAAACCCCGTGGAAAACGCCGCCTGCAGATTATAACCGCCGCTAACCCCGGCAACATCAATCACCTCGCCGCAAAAATAAAGCCCCTTGATTATCTTTGACTCCATGGTCTTAGGGTTTATCTCTTTCGTGCTCACCCCGCCGCGCGTTACCATTGCCTCTGCCAGAGGCCGCGTTGCCTTTACTTTTAATTGTAAACCTTTCAGCATATTTATCAAAGCGCTTATTTCTTTTTTACTCAGCATATCGAATCTTTTCTGCGGCTCTATCCCCGCTGCCTTCAGGCAATAGAGCATGAATTTCTGCGGCAGCAAACCGCTTAAGACATTCAGGCAAAAGCGCCGCGGATTCTTAGCCCGCAGCTCTTCGAAATATTTTTCCAGTTCCTGCGGATTAAACCGCGGCATAAAATCCAGCTCCAGCACAACATTACTCTCTGTGAGAAGATCACCCACCAGGCCGCTTATATCCAGCATCAGCGGCCCGGAAACCCCGAAATGCGTAAACACCATCTCTCCCGCGGCCTTTTTCTTCCTTTTCCCGTTGAGCAGGACACTCGCGGCAACATCCTTAAAACCTATGCCCGATAACTCTTCCATCCATGATTCGTCTACCTCCAGGCCGGCCAGCCCCGGCCGCGGCGTGACAATCGTGTGCCCCATCTTTTCCGCCATATAATAACCGTCACCGCTGGAACCGGTCTGCGGATAACTCTTACCGCCGGTAGCCAGTATAATATTATTTGCGTGAATAAGCGTTCCGTCCGCAAACCTTACTGCCTTTACCTGCTGTGTTTCGCAGACAATATTGCTTACCCTCTGCACATAACGTACCTGCGCCCCGTTATTCTGCGCGTACCACAGCAGCGCCTTAACCACATCCGCGCTGTCATCGGACTTGGGAAACACGCGGCCCTTATCCTCAACCTTTACCTCCACGCCCAGCCGCTTCAGCAGGCTAATCAATTCTTCGTTATAAAACACATGAAACGCGTTATAAAGAAACTTCCCGGAATCAAAATAAAACGGCTCAAACCCGTCGCGCAGCGTAATATTCGTCAGATTACAGCGGCCGTTACCCGTAAGCCGCAGCTTTACACCGGCGCTGTTGTTCTTTTCCAGAACCAGCACCCTCTTTCCGCGCTCCGCGCAGCGGCCGGCGCTAATCATCCCCGCTGCCCCGGCCCCAACCACGATCACATCAAAATATTCGGAATAGCTCATAGTTCATTATCCTCTTTCAGCCAGATGCCTTTCAGATACGCGGTAATCTTATCCGCGGCCTCCGGGCTCAGCGCCTCTTTCTCCTCATCAAACGCCTCACGCGCATTACGCGGTTTTTTTCCCGCGGAGGAATCGCTCAAAAACTCCTTCACAGACTTCACCCGCGCGCCTACAGCGCGGCAATAAAACATAATCGCCTTATCGTCGCTGACCACAACCATGCGCTTCGGATTGCGCGAAACCTCGACCATGCGCTTTATCTTATCATCCGCGGACTCATTCCTGCTGAACAAAACCCGGACAGAGGACTTCTTCTCCTCATAATTTGCGACATCTTCCTTGCCGTCAAACACCACGGTGACCTCATTGCGCCGCGAACCGTGCGGACGATAGCACTCGATAAAATGCACCAGGCCGTCCCGGCCCGCGCGCAGCTTCCTGCCGGTCAAAAAACTCACCTGCTTTATCACATTATAACCGTCGATTATGTAATGTAGGGACATGGCAAATACTGTTCATAGCTCATGGTTCATGGCTCATAGATCAAATCTATATTGACTTTTTAATATAATTTATTAAACTGGATAACATCTTAGCAATTCGCTCTCCACGCTCTTTTATTACTGAAAGCTGTTCTGAAGAAATCCATGTTTTTTTATAAAATATAATCAGTAAGGTGATGGTTTCATACAAGGACCCGCGCGAGATATAAAGAAATTGAATAAATTCTTTCTTTGAATACCGGCCTTTCCCTTCGGCAATATTTAAAGCCACAGATGTACTTGCCGACTCTAATTGTTCTATTAAACGATAATGTCTACGCTTAGTATCTGTCTGCTCTGCGATATCTATAACTTCTTCCGCAAACTCCACTGCCTTTTGCCAAACTTCTAAATCTTCAAAAGCAAATTTTCCTTTTTCCATATTTCCCCCCATCATCTATGAACCATGAGCTATGAGCTATGAGCTATGAGCTATGAGCCATCCTCAACTGCCCGCAGGCAGCCTGGATATCGCGGCCACGCTTCCTGCGGAACGTATAATGTATCCCGCGTTTATCAAGAATCTGCTTAAACTCCTCTATCTCCTTCGGAGAACTGGTAAACATCTTCCTGTCCTCAAGCTCATTCAGGGTGATGAAATTAACCTTGCATTTGATACGCGAAAGCAGCGCCGCGAGCCTTTGCGCGTCCTCTTTCCGGTCGTTTACGCCTTTTATCAGCACGTATTCAAAGGTAATAATCCGGTTGGTCTGGCGAATATACTCTTTCGCCGTGTTCATCAGCTCGAACAAAGGATATTTTTTATTCACCGGCATCAGACTGGTTCTCAGCTCATCATCCGCGGCATGCAAAGACACGGACAATTCCACCTGGATACCCTCCTTCACCAGCCGCATAATCTCTTTCGGCAGGCCGCAGGTGGAAATCGTAATCTTCCGCGCCGCGATACCTATGCAGTCAGGGCTGTTCATAATCCTTACTGCCTTTAAGGTCTGCTCATAATTCGCCAGGGGTTCGCCCATGCCCATAATCACGATATTCGTCAGCGGTGTATCCGGATTCGCGTTTTTTATCAGCAGTACCTGGCTGACAATCTCATCCGCGGAAAGGTCGCGCGCCAGGCCGTTCGCCCCGCTGGCGCAAAACGTACAGCCAAAGGCGCAGCCCACCTGCGTGGAAAGGCACAGCGTAGCCCTTTTTGACTCCGGCAGGAACACGCTTTCGATAACATTATTATCGCGCGTCTGAAAAAGATACTTCACCGTCTTATCCGCGGAAACCACAGATCTGCTTTCCCTCAGGCTTACCACCTGCATCGACGCATCCAGACTCTGCCGCAAGGCCGCGGACAGATTACTCATCCGCTCAAAAGAAAGCGTATTCTTCTTAAACACCCACTCCATAATCTGCTTCGCGCGGAATCCCGGCTCGCCCATTTTCGTAATAACTTCACTTAACTCCGGCAGCAGCATCCCGGCAACAACAATTTTCTTATCCATATTACCTTTCTATAGCTGATAGCTCATTAGTTCTTAAGCTCATGAGCTCATAGTTTATGGCTTATACGGCTACATGAACCATGAGCTATCAGCCATGAACTAAGTAAAATACGGCACGGCCAGTTCAAAGGCATCCTTTATCAAACTAATCCTCGCCGCTATAAACACCTCGCTGACAACTACCGCCACCACGTCAAAACGCATCTTATCGCCGGAAATATTCTTTTGTTTAAGATAACAAAGCGCGTTTTGGGAAATCTTGCGTATCTTTTCCCGTCCGATCGCCTCCTCCGGCCACCCCTTAGAGGCGTTCTTGCGCGTCTTTACCTCCACAAAACAAAGATAACTCCCCTCCTGCGCGATAATATCTATCTCCCCTAATTTAGTGCGGTAATTCTGTTCAACAATCCGGTACCCATGCTTCTTTAAATAATCAACCGCCAGCTTCTCTCCAATCGCGCCCAATTCCTGTTTTGTCTTATTATCCATATCATTATAACGGTTACTAACAGTTACTAACGGTTACTAACACTTACACATATTGCACGTTTTCCGGTTAAGGTTACCCGCCTTGCTAAGTAAAGCGAGACGGCTCATAACTATCTTCAACTAAATTTACCGCCCGCTTATGCATTAGCCATAAGCTCGATAAACGCCGATTAACGCTGTTAAAAATCAAAGATTCAGGGAATACTCGTGTGATTTATTAAATCACACCAAAATTATTTAATGTTAATCAAAAGAAAAATTGATTTTTCTTATTGAGTTACCATTAAATAATTTTAAGCCGCATAGCGGCTATAGAGCATTCCATTTTTTCTTATCCGCGTTTATCCGCGTCCATCTGCGGTTAATTCCTTCTTTTCTCTGTGTCCCTTTTGATTTCGTGTATTTGGTGTATTTTGTAGTCTTTAACCTGCAGCCTGTAGCCTGAAGCAGTTGTTCCCTGCTTACTGCTTACTGCCTACTGCCTACTTTATTATACAGCCTGTCCAGCGGGCTGCTCGGAGCATTGGACATATCTCTTACGACATGCGTATAAATCATCGTTGTTTCAAGATGATTATGGCCTAAAAGCTCTTGTACTTGCCTTATATTTGTCCCGTTCAGCAAAAGATGTGTCGCGAAACTGTGCCTTAACGTATGTACAGTCACGTGTTTCGCGATTCCCGCTTTCTTTACCGTGTTTTTAACCGTATTCTGTATGGATTTCTCACTTATATGATGTCGGCGCACCTTTCCGCTTCTGGGATCCAGCGATAATTTTGCCGCGGGAAAAACATATTGCCATCTCCACTCCCGGCTGGCATTCGGATATTTTCTTTCTAAAGCAAAAGGCATATAAACCTCTCCATGCCCTGCTGTTAAATCATTATCATGCAGCGCTTTTACTTTCTCAAGATGGCGTTTTAAATCATCCTTTACAAAAGCAGGCAGCAAGGTAGATCTGTCCTTATCCTGCTTACCGCTCCTTACAAATATCAGATCCGAGTTAAAATCTATATCCTGCACCCTAAGCCTGGCAAGCTCCATAAGCCGAAGCCCTGCTCCGTATAACAACTGCAAAATAAGCAAATTTCCGTTACTAACATTATCAAATAAACTCTTAACCTCATCCTCTGTCAATACCACCGGAAGCTTCGGGCCGCGTTTCGCCCTGACCGCCTTATCCAAATCAGTAAGCTTAATATTAAGCACATTATTAAACAAAAACAACAGCGCGTTAAACGCCTGATTTTGCGTTGAAGAAGAAACCCGCCTTTTCACTGCCAGATAACTTAGGAAATCCCTTACCTCATCTGACGTCAGCTCAGGTACCTTTATGTTTTTATTCTTAACCTCCCTTAAATAAACAAAAAACCTGTTTATCCATTCCAAATAGGAGCGTTCCGTTCTGTAAGAATAATGCTTTATCCGTATTGCCTGCCGCGTGTTATCCAATACCTCAAAAACATCTTTATCGCTTCCGGCAACGGCATTGCCAAGATTAGCCTTTAGCTTACTTCCCTCCGGGAAACTATCAAAATACAACCGCAAAGACTCCTCCGCCTGCTGTACCTGCCAATCGGCAACATTTCCCTGCGCTCTTAAAGTGTCCAGAAACTTCTCTATCTGCAGATTTAACTCCAAATCATCATTGTCCGAAAAGAAGCTAAGAAACCTGCTCACCCAATACGCGTAAAAAGATACACTCTTTTCCGGAACAATCTTTCGCTCTAAAAGAAATTTCTGGAATTCAGGCAACACGTCGTTTAACATCTCGCACCTTCCGCCTAATTTTCCGCCCAATGCACAACTTGCCACAAAATACGCAATTCGTTTTTTGTGCTATTATAGATAAATTATGCAATGAATTCAAGCCTTTTTTCTCTCAAAATAAAGATTGTTTTTAGAAATAAAACATGCTATCCTATAAAAAAAACCGAAAAATACGCAATGCGTCTATTATATGTTAGGGAAATGAAAATGAAATATAAATATATAGTGATAATCACATTTTTAATTCCGCTTTGCATAATACTAGGTTGCCAAAACAATAATCAAACACTAAAGCAATCAAATCCTGTTGTTGATGAGTCATTTCAACTTAATGAGAACGCTAATCCTATTGAAGATGCAAAAATAGCCATAGAAAACAATGATCTTCGGTTTGTTGGATTGCGGGGTTATGTTCCCATTGTTCCAGGCGTCCCGGATTACCACAAAATATATAGCGATAAATTTGGCGTTAAATTAGTTATTGGTACGAGCGATTTTCTTACTCCTGAGGTCGTAAGAATCAATAAATTGGCACACAAATATGCCTTGGAGTACAACAAATTAATTCTAAAGCAAATTCAAAATAAAGACCCTAACAAGGCGCTGCAGTAGATGCCGCTTCGCGGCACTACTGAGCTTGAATGTTATAGGAGTAAATAAAACGATGAAAATGATAAAATTTGTATTGCCAGTTTTTTTACTGGTCGGTTGCATAGCAAACGCACAACAATCAAGCAAAGGGATACAAGAAAATGATAGAAATTTAATATTTTTGGGCACTGTCATAGAGATAAAACCTGTTCAATCAGATCAACCTTCGTTGAAAAATTGGGTAGTGAAAACAAAAATTGATAAAATTATTTCGGGGAACCTTGAAGAAGAAACCTTTTCGTTTTTAGTCCACAGTCCATCAAAATCAGGACTGGAGCTTGAAAAACAATATAAAATCATAGCCACATGGAATGGTAATGGCTATAATATTGATGAATACCAATGGATTAAAAAATAAAATCCTATAACAATTCGCTCCAGCGGATTTTTTCCGCGGCTTCGCCGCTCCAAAAACCGCTGAGCTCAAGCGTTAGAGGAGGATAAAAATGAATAATAATTCAGAATTCAAACCAAATGACGACGAAAAGCGCTTAGCTCTTGACCATGTGCTTTATGAAATTGAAATGTTTACAGCGTTACCCATTGAATCTGCAAGCAAGTTAATTTCTAATGCAATTATTGAATCATATCTGGTTCATGCTAGAGTTCTTTGTGATTTCTTTCAGAATAGTAATAGAATAAAGGATGACATTCTTTGTTCTGATTATGGATTTACTGCATCCACGTTGACCATACCAGAAGATATTGAAACAAGATTTGACAAATGTTTAGCACATCTTACATATAGCCGTCTTAAATATAAAGGCGATACAAAAACTTGGATTTATGCAAAATTTCGCCCCCATATAAATGAAAGAATTAAAACTTTTCTTCTACACCTTTTGAATAAAAAGAAGGACTGGTTAAATGAAAAAGTAATAATTAAATGTGAATACATTTTAAAGAATATTTAGGAGTCGTTTCGATGAATGAAGAGTAGAATCAGGGAGGCAGGAAGACAGTTAAAGAAAAACTAAATAAATAAAATATTCTAACGAGTCAATCCAGCGGATTTTGCCTCCGCTTCGCTACGGCAAAACCGCTGATTTTTATGTTATATGAAAAATGATAAAACCAAAAAATAAATTTATATTTGCGGCAGGATTAATTGCTATCATTGGAATTATCCTTTTTGTATTTTTATCAAATGACAGGCAATTTGCTTCCTATGTTGGATCAAAAAAATCAAATATTTATCATCGTCTTGATTGTCCATTGGTAAAGGATATAGAAAAAAAGGATAAAATTTGGTTTGATGCCACTATAATAAACGAAAATGTCAAATACAACGGTAAGCAATATTTCCCTTGTCAGGTTTGCAAACCGCCATATAAAAAATTAGATGATTAAAAAATACAAACATATAACAACACACTGCACCTGACCTTTCCCGCCGCTTCGCGGCGCTCAAGGCAGGTGAGTTTGAATGTTAGATTTGTCGATGAGAAATTTATGAAAAAAATTATTTTTGTGATACTAAGTATGTCTTTGATCTTCTCAAAGCCGTTTCTGACTAAGGTATGGCCTGACGAAGTAAAAAATCAACCAGAATATGAAAAAATAGGGCCATACAAAGTTAATTCTCTGGAGTTTCCCAACTTAAAAGATGCCAATCGGAAGAATCGCAAAGTGCCGCTCAAAGTTCACTTTCCGGCTAAGGGAAGAAATTTCCCGCTTGTTGTCTTTTCGCACGGAGGTGGGGGAAATTGGGACTCTTACATATATCAAGTGCGGCATCTTGCAAGCCATGGCTACGTCGTTATTTGCATCGAGCATGTTGATAGTAACAACAAGCAGGTAAAATATTACATGGGCCGGCGTGGTGGGCGTATGCGATATATAGAAGCGCTTTTCCGTACAACGCATGATCCAGAGGCAATGCTTGAGCGTCCAAAGGATGTAAGTTTCGCCATTGACCAGGCAGTTTTGTGGAATAAAGATTACAAGGAGCTTACAGGAAAAATCAACACTAACAAGATTGGAGTTATGGGGCACTCTTATGGTGCATATACCACACTCGCTATCTGTGGTGCCCAGCCTATTCTTGATTATCTAGAACCTAAGGTTAGCCCCGGCAAAGGGCTTGCGGGGGATTTTAGCGACCCGCGTGTTACATTTGGGCTGGCGATGTCCCCCCAGCCACCTGAAGGCACCTATTTTGGCAAGGACAGCTATAAAACCATTAACCGTCCATTGGTTGGTATTAGCGGTTCGAATGATACATGGAAAACCTTTGATGACCGGAGCATGACGGCGAAAGACCGCTGGCAGTTCTGGGAGCTCTTGCCTAACGGTGATAAATACTTCCTCTGGCTTGAAAATGCTGATCACTTTAGTTTTGTCGACAATCCCAAGGCATGGCTGTTCCCTTCAAAGTCGCGCCCGGACGTTCAGCGGATTTCAAAAGCAATGATGGTACTTTTCTGTGATCACTTTTTAAAAGAAAAAAAAGAAACCAAAAATAAAATGAATAAGGAATATGCAAATTCGCTTTGTGGCAATGTGGTGACAGAAATTCAATGGCATGAAAAATAAATCTAACCAATCACTGCACCCGACCAAAAAGCTGGCGCTTTTTGGCGGGTGAGTTCTATCGTTAGAATAATAAAAGAATAGAAAATGGAACAAAATAATATCAAAACAGCTATAGAACATGATTTTAACTTCCTTATCGATGAATTTTGCTTCAATGGTGGAAAATGGGAAGAAACAAACTTTAATTGGACTATTGCTTATAAAAACAAATATATTGCAATAGAGGTACAAATTGATCTGCGTGACCCTTTTGTATTTATATTGGTTTCCAGCATAGAAACTTCAGACACTCCAGATGAAATGAAATATCTGGAAGGAAAAAAGAAATACTTGCAAGATATTTTGAAACAACTAGGTTTGATCAATTGTGTTGAAGATAAAGATATACAAACATTAGGTGGGAAATGGGAAAATATTCCCCGCATTAGTCATAAACTCAGTAGTCTCTTGAAAAATAATTTAGAAATAATACTCAAAGAGAAAGAAAAAATATTCTAACCACTTCATCCAGCGGACGTTTTTGCGTAGCAAAAACGCCGCTGATGTCGATGTTATACAGAAGAAAACAAGAAGACATGAATAGCAAAATAAAAATATCCTTTGAGAATGGCGAGCTAATTATCGAGTGCAACAGAGAAGGCCTAAAATATCTTTCTGATATTTGCGCCAATTTAAGCAAATTATCAGATCAAAAGGCAAAAACTCCTTCAAATCACTATCATCTAATGCCAGAAATGAAAAATGTTCTGGAAGGGTCGTTGCCAACAGTTATTATCTTAAATCAAAAATTATAATTCTGTATAACAATTCGTTATGCATAATAAATAATAAAGAAAAAGGAGAAAAATGAAAAAATTAATTTTAGTTATCTTAGCTATTATTTTATTATCCTCTAACGTTTTCGCTTCTGAGGAAGGCGTATTAAAACTATCCAATTTCATAATAAAATCTGACGGCATTGGCGATTCTGGGGCAATTTCGGTAACTGGCATAAAAAATCAGCAAAATGAATTCATTGATTTAAAAATAGCGGCTTTCGATAAAGAATATAAAATTTTAGAAGAAGATTTAAAAAAGATACCTTCTGCGTCTTACAACGGAATCCAATTATCTTACGTAGAAGGATACAAAGAATTTGGCGGGAAAACTATATATATTATTTTTCAGCGAGGCTTTACTTCTGGAATTAATAAAAAAGTCTTAATAACTCTTAGTGAAAATGGTTCTGTGAGTATTAAAGAAATGAAGAATTGACTTTGCATAACAAGGCAATGCAGTGGACTGTTACCCGCGCCGCTTCGCTCTGCGGGCACCAGCCACTGATTTTTATGTTATAGGAGGATAAAAATGAAATCAAAAATTCTAATAATTACAATTTTGTTGTATCTTTGCCAGGCAACACTTTTTTTTAATACTGCATGCGCCCAAACAAATGACCGAAAAAAAACCGACCTAAATATTGATCAATTTGTTGCAAAAACTTACAGACCTGAAATAACATTACAAGAAGCTTTAAAAATAGCTGAGAAATTCATTAAAGACAATACAATAGATGTATCCGAATATTATCTAAATGATGTGAAAATGATTAAATATGGTGGTAAAGAAAATTCATGGTTTTTCATCTGGATTAATGAAAAAATTCCTGCTTCTCTTGGAGATGAGATTCATATAATAGTTACAATGGATGGGGTTGCAAAAAGATTGCCAACTCTGTAATTTATATTAACCCATAACAACTCAATCGAGCGGATTTTTTCCGCGGCCAAAGCCGCTCCAAAAACCGCTCATTTCGGGCGTTATGGGAATAAGAAAATGAAAATAATTTTAATATATTTTATTTTGTTAATATTTTTAACTGGCTGTAATTCAGACACGAGTGAGTATTCTGAAATACAGCTGAGATCTAATCTTCATAGTTCAGATAACTCATCCAGTACAGTTTGGCAAAACGGTCAGGAAGTTGAGATTACAGGCACGATTTTGCCATCAAAAGGTGGGACAAAATACTATATCAAGGGGGACAATGGCAATAGTGCCCATTTAAAAAGCGAAGAAATTGCAAAATTAGACATAGGCACAAGAATATGGGTAAAAGGAATAGTGGAGTATGTACATTTTCCAACATCAGAAAATTCAGATGAAAAAATTGCAATGGTGTTGCCTCAAACACTTTGTTATATTAACGTTTCAAAATATGAAATAAAAAACCCATAACAATTCAATGCACCCGACCAGATTTTTCGCCTGGCGGCGTCAAATCTGGCGGGTGATTTCATGTGTTAGATTAAAAAGTAGATCAAGGAGAATAGCAAATTATGAATTATGTTAAAAAAATATCACTAATCCTAACTATTATTTTTTTGTTCAATTCAAGTTCTATTTATGCAAGTGAACGATCCTGCACATGGACTGAATTATTAGAAACATCAGAAATTATAGCTACAGCATTTCTTGATAAAATAGAATCTGATATGAAAAATAACAAGCATTTAGCTTATTTTGAAATTTACCAAGTTTACAAAGGAGAAAAAATTAAAAATGTTACAATTATATCTGGAGCAATCCTAAGCACAGGTAGTATTTACCTTAAAGAATTAGGAAAATACATCATTTTTCTTAAAAAAATCGAGGGAACGCACTCAAATTATTCGCTAGAATCAAAAAGATTCCTTAAATGCAATTATTTACGAAATCCAGAGGGAAAACCAATTGAAGTGGCGGATGAAAATTCTTATAATTATATTCGAGATATACCTAATGAGCTATTTACAGAAGAAGAAATAAGATTAACTGTTTTCGGCAAGCAATTTGATTATAAAGCAAGAATAATAAACTTTCGTTCACTTGAACGTTGGTTTGAGATAAATTCGTTAAACTGGAAAGATGAATAATATAACAACTTCATTCACCTGACCGTTACCCGCGCCGCTTTCAGCGTCGCGTGTCCCGGCAGGTGATGTCGATGTTAGGAGGAAAATAAAATGATAAAACTTCTTACAATAATCTTAATTTTATTTATCGTCTGCGAAGCGAGTGCGGAAAACAAACTATATATTACAAGTCGTTACAAAGGTAAAATCTACGAGTCCTGCATTACTAGTGAGCAGTATGAAAGAGCTCTATCTTGGGATCCAATGGTTGAAGAATCAATTCCCCTTTCACCTGAAAAAGCCTTACAGTTGGCTCGAGTAACTCTTGAGGAATTTGTCCTACAACAGGAGCGCTTAAACTGGTTACTCAAGCAAGTCGAATTGTGCCATTTTGATGAAGTTTGGCCTCCAAAGGCGTATCAAAAAGCAGGCAAGCAGAAGTGGTATTATGTTGTCCATTTCTGGGATAAAAGAAATCCTGAGGTAGCGCTTATTCCAACTCCTCCTACCATCAAGGAAAAACAAGACGAATTCAACATCATTGTCCTGATGAACGGTGAAGCATGTAAGCCGATGCCAAGAGAAACAGCAAAATAAAACTCCTAACAAATCACTGCACCCGACCAAAAAGCTGGCGCTTTTTGGCGGGTGAGTTCTGTCGTTATGTGGAGATAAAAATGAATAATTTAAAGATCAATGATCTTGTAAAATATGCAATAAATGATTTCAGTAGTATTAGAGATGCACAACAATTAAAAAATAAATTTGGACCGAAAATAACAGATATTACTGATAAAAGAAAAGAAAATATGACGATATCCCTTGCATCTATGCAATTCGTAGGTCAAAAAACATACTACTTTAAATTTAAAGAATCAAATTCATTAACAGGTGAATTTAGTTTGGATTTTTTACCTTCAAATCCAAAAGAAATAATTTGTAATTTAGGAAATGATAATTCAAATTCCCCTAAAAATGAGCTAAGTAATTTCCGAATTCAAGTTTTTAATAATGCTTTCATATCATTTCTTAATTTTAATTTTCAAAATAGTTACAAAACTTTATTTAACTATATAAAAAATAAATATGGAAATCCCAATGAGTCTGAAGAATCAATAGAAATACATAAAATGTTGGTATCGAATACGGGCAGTAATCCTTTTTGTTGGTTTATTGAAAATAATGAAAAGGGGTTTTGCATAACTTTATATAATTGTAAATCAGTAAGTATTCCCTATTATAGTTTTTCAAAATCTATAGTACTTAAAGCCACATAACAAATCAATCCAGCGGATTTTGCCTGCGGCAAAACCGCTGATTTTTATGTTATGAGAGGAAAATAAATATGAAAAAAATATTGATATTAATAATAATTTTGGGATTAACCGTACCTGCTTTTGCTAAGGCATATTTTGCCGAAAAAGAAGAAATGATTGTAAATGCAGATATTATAGCTATAGTTGACATTACTGATGTTAAAAATTTGGAGAAAGATAAATCACACGGTAATCAGGAAGCCACAGTTTCTACCATTAAAAACATCAAAGGTACTGCTGACAAACAATTTAAATTTTTTGTCCCTTGCTTTTTTCCCTGCGCAATTACATCAGTAGAAAAAGGGCAATATCTTGTATTTTTAAAAAAAGGTAAAAATGGTTTAGAAGGTTGCAATTGGCACTTTTCGTATCGCCCAATTAAGGATAATAAAGCAGAATGGTATAAAAAAGATACCGATTTCAAAAAAGGTTCCTCTGTTTTCGAAATGAAAGAATTAGAAAAGGTCATAAATGAAATTACTGAAATATTGAAAAATAAATAATCTCATAACCTGTTAATACAGCCGACGCCAAAAAGCGGCGCGGCTGATTATTATGATATCTGTAAAATAATCAAAAATTATTTAATCAAATATAATGATACCTGTAGGGAACGGGCCTGCCCGTTCCTTTAATAAAACCACAAATAATAATCGCAACGTGGGATGATAAAAATAATATCAAACATTATTCTAT
>JAKLQT010000086.1 GCA_022013205.1 Candidatus Omnitrophota bacterium
AACGGCAATAGTATCTTCCCTTCTTCAGTTTTAGCCGGTTTTACAGCTTTGCCATCAACAAAAGTGCTCCATATTTCTGCCTTTTCCGGTAATATTATATCTAAATACTGCTTAGCCCGGTTTTTTATTTGATACTTTGCATTAACAATAATCTGCCCATCTTTACCCAAAACAGTTGTAATATTCGCAGATTCGACTACAGCCACTAAAACTGAAACATCTTCATGTTTTTTAATATCCAAAGCCACGTTATACGGATATCGCACATATTTTAGCGCATGTAATATCGGGATATCCAAGCCGGCAAGTTTATCCTGAGGCAATTCCTTAACATCTACCTGGTTGGCGCCATCAATATTTACTAATTCAATCTCTACATTTGCCCTGGGGCCAATCGCAATACTCCCGGTCTGACGTTCGACACCCATGATCTGGAAAGACGGCATTTCCGTCTTTCCAGAAAGATTTTTTAATACTTTCTCATAGGCACAATATAGATTATATTTTCCCTTTACTTTAGAATGCAAAGAAACAGTATATATTTTTATCTTTTTCTTCTCTCCGTTAACACTCCGCTCTTCTATCCGGTCTTCTTTTGCTTTAATTCCTTTTCCGGTAATATCCACACCGCTTACATCTACCGGCAAGGCGATTTCAAACTGATCAACACCGGCAAATAAGATATCAAAAATTACAGCGGAATTAACCAACATCAGGCCTTCTCCCACAGATAAAAAAGTAAAGATATCGGCCACTACTCGCGGCTCAACCTTTTCTGCCGCTAACTGCAGTTCATAAGGCTGCATCAGGAACTTATACGCCAAAGCCGGAGGCCTTGCTCCACCTAAGGGAATCGTCATCAATTCAGACAAGGCTATTTCAGTAAGTTTACTCCTGCGTTTTGTCTTGAGACTAATACTAGTATCACAAGCCACCCCAATAAATCCGGTTATTTTATCCGCATTCAAAACATTCACCTGCGGCATCTCAATATCTTGATACATATCTTTAACCGGCTTTTCCAACTCTACAAAAAAACGGTAGTCTCCCAAAGCCTTAGTGCGCAGCTGTATTTCTAAAGCCTGCATCTTACCTTTTTTATTTACTTTCCAATTTTCAATATTTAAACCCCTGACGTCAATTACATCCATATCTCCGGGGAGTTCCAGGTTCAGGCTAAACACACCGGCTTTCTCAATCCGGTAGTCAGTCCAGACAAGTAACTTCATTACTTCTTCTGAAACATCCAGAAATATATTATTACGAACCGAGATTTCCGGAGTTATTTTTTCAATATTAACAACCAATTCTTTGGGATAACGCAAGAAGCGATAAGCCAAAGAAATATTCTCTTCTCCACCACCTGCCCTTTTCAACTGTTGAGGTAAATCTCCGATATTCAGCTGGCTGACCCCGATTTTTTGTAAAGAACGCAGGTTGTAATCATCTTTTATCTTAAACGCGTAATAACCGTCTTCACGTTCCGCGTTCAAGGAAACTATATCAGAAGCACTATAATTACCTTCTATTTCCTCTTTTATTTCCTCAGCATCCAACTCCAGCTGGTATGATTCTGAAATTTCCTTGGTCAGCTCCACACTAAGAATTTGTTTATCCTTGTCCTTCTTTAATGTCCAGTTCTTTAAATTTTCTCCTTTAACCGTCAAAAGATTCATATTTTCCGGTAAAGAAACATTGAATTGAGAAAGTTTTCCCTGAATAACTTTATAATTCAAAAAGGTATTAGTGTTGATCACCCCGGAGGAAATAGTAATTAAGGTATTATTCTCGGAATTAAACAAAAGTTTTGCCTTAGCTAGAGCTGTAGGTTTGGCAAACCAGCTTACTTCAATCTGTTTAGCCATGCCCAAATAAGCCGTAAATTCCGTTTGTTTTCCTTTGGATTTTATCTGAGTGCTCATTGCCGGAATGCTTTGGATATCAAGATCTGTCCCTTCAAATAAAAGCTGTAACTTTGAAATCGCCGCCTGGGTAACACCAATATTAAGAATATTACGATCGTTTTTTCGATTGACTAAAGACGCGAATTGAACCCCGACAGCATAGTTCCCCTTGCCCGGGAAAAGGAGATTATAGCTGCCATTGCGCTGCAGAAGTAAGACCCCCTTAGGTAAAGACGTCTTGATCATCGCCACATCCTCATTAAATAAAGGAACACTTATCTGATGCTCCGCTAAAACTTCAATCCTCAACTTTGTATCAACAAAGGCTGTGGCATCCTCCACTTTACCTTTGTAATCAGCCTCCTGCACCACATAGCCAGGCATATATACCGTGGTTAGATCCAAACAAATTTCTGCTTCTTCCGAGCAAGCGCTCCCCGCCGCACTCAAAACAGCGATCATTCCTACCAAACCTGCAAATAATATTTTTCTCATAAGATCACCCCTTTCTCCCTTATTCGACAAGTACAAATGAAGCTCACCCAGGCTAAAGCCAGGGGTTTCTGAGCGGAATCCCGCATATTTACTTTGATCCTCAGCTTGCCTGTCCCGATGTATTTAAAGCGGGGAAGGCCGAGGTTTTTAAAGCATGCGGGATAAATACTGAACATACGCGCATATGGAAATATCCCCTTCAGCAGGCCTGTTCCATCTCAGCAAGGATATCCTTTGCCGATTGCAAAGGGTCGGCTTGCGCTGCTATCGGCCTGCCGACAACAATGTAGTCTGCTCCCCATCTGGCGGCATCTAGAGGAGTAACTATACGTTTCTGATCATCCAAGCCGGCTGTTTTCGGCCGCACGCCCGGAACAACCAGGACAAAGTCTTCCCCCATGACCCTGCGCAACAGCTTTATTTCCTTGCCTGAGCACACAACCCCGTCAAGCCCTGCTCCTTTACAGAGCTTTGCCAGATGAACAACCTCATTTTTAACGCTTCTTATGACTCCTACCTTATTAAGCTGCTGCCGGTCCATGCTGGTGAGCACTGTTACGCCGAGAACTACCGGCTTTTTCTTTTTTAAAACCTTGGATTCATCATCTAAAGCCCGCATTAAGGCTGAAAGCATAACGCTGCCGCCAATCGCGTGCACATTGAACATAAAAACTCCCAGCCTTAAACAGCTGGCCGCTGCCTGCGCAACAGTATTTGGGATATCATGAAACTTTAAATCAAGAAAAACATCTCTCTTGTGCTCATGCACCATTTCAACAACGCTCGGCCCGCAGGCTGTAAACAGCTGCATACCGATTTTAAAGTATTTTACCGCTGGCGATAATGTTTTAACTAACACCTGCGCGTCTTTTTGTGCAGGGACATCTAAAGCCACGATCAACTCTGTTTTCTTTTTCATCTTTTTACCTTTTCAATGTGCCGATCAGCTGTTTAATATTTTTCAGTTTTTTCTTTTTACAGTAATTCTTAATCCCCTCTATCACTTCCATGGAAATTCCCGGATTTACGAAGTTGGCTGTTCCCACACTAACTGCCGCTGCCCCGGCGATTATGAACTCTATAGCATCATCAGCATTCATTATCCCTCCCATACCGATAATCGGGATCTTTACCGCCTGAGCTACATCATATACCATTTTCACGGCTATCGGCTTTATGGCCGGCCCGCTCAAGCCCCCGCTGACATTAGCCAGCCGAGGCCTGTGTGTATCAATATCAATGGCCATGGCCGAAAAAGTATTGACAAGACTTAGCGCGTCAGCCCCTGCTTTTTGGGCAGCCAGCGCGATCTCGGTTATATCCGTAACATTCGGGCTCAACTTCGCGATAAGCACAGTATTGGTTTTCTTTGCCAGAGCATTAACCAGTGTATACGTATCACCCGCAACTTGTGCAAAAATCCTTGCCTTTGCCTTGTTCGTTTTTGCCAGTTTCGCGTATTTAATGTTGGGGCAGGAAAGGTTCAGCTCTATTGCCTCAACTCCGGAGTCCTCAAGCTGCTTTACACAGTAAATAAACTCCTGCGCGGAATTGGCGCTAACGCTGACAATGATCTTTGTGCCGATTTTTTTTAGTTTAGGCAGTTTTACTTTTAAAAAATTATCAAGGCCTTCGTTCTGCAGCCCTATGGCATTGAGCATCCCTGACGATGTTTCCGCCAATCGGGGCGCAGCATTGCCAAGCCTCGGCTCCTTTGTAATTGTCTTGGTTATTATCGCGCCCAGGCCTTCTAAGTTAACCAGCTCCTTGAACTCCTCAGCATACCCAAAAGTACCTGAGGCCACGGTAACCGGATTTTTTAATTTTAATCTTCCTATTTTTACACTTAGATCCATCTTGCGCCTATCATTTAAATAATATCAGTTTCAAGCTGCACAAAAGAAGGAAAATTCCGAATAACTTTTTTAACATAAGGCCAGGTACACGCCCGACAAGTAATGATCCGATATATCCCCCGAAGAAAAATCCTAAGGCAATAAGAACAGCGGGTAAAATCTTTACATTACCCTTAGCATAATAATTCCACGCCGCCAGCAATCCGATCGGCGGGATCATCGCTGCCAGTGTTGTCCCCTGCGCCTGATGCTGCGTAAAATCAAAAAGAAATACCAGGCCTGGTATCATTATTACAGCACCGCCTATTCCAAAAAACCCGCCGCATATACCGGCAGCAAGGCCGATAAGTACAAAACCCGCGTGCATAACTTATTCCTCCCAGATTATTTCGTTAATATCAAAAACAGGGCCGTCTTTGCAGACACGTTTATAAACTACCCCCTCATTAGAGGCGTTTCTTGTTTTTACAACGCATCCTAAACACGCGCCCAGTCCGCATCCCATCATTTCATCAAGCGAAACCTGCCCTTTGAGGCCATATTTTACCCCCACATCACGTAAGGCCTTTAACATAGGCTTCGGGCCGCAAGCATAAATATAAGGTTTTTCTTCTCTTGCTGCTCGTTTCCCGCTACTCGCTATTCGCTTTTTAAGATATTTTTCAAGAGAAGTAGATACATAGCCTTTAAATCCGCGCGAACCGTCTTCAGTTGATATTTTTACATCACAGCCCAGATTTTTCAACTCATCTATACAAACCAGTTCTGCTTTTTTATCCATGCCCACAAAAGCAGTAATCTTTCTTTTTTTCTTTCTGAGATATTTACTTAAAAACACAAACGGCGCGATCCCCATGCCGCCTGCGGCAAAAATAAGCGGATTCTTACTGTTTTTAATTTTTGTCAAATCAAAACCATTTCCTAAAGGACCAAGCGCATCAACTGTTTCACCTGCTGCCATCTCTTTAAGCAGATATGTCCCTTTGCCTACAACCTTATATATAATTCCCACATTTTTTTTATTTACTATCCTGTTTACGCTAAGCGGCCTGCGCAGCAGCGGATCTGTGGTACCCAGAAGCCGAACATGAAGAAACTGCCCCGGTACAAGCAGCCCGGCCAGTTTCGGTATTTCAAGCTCAAGATAATAAATAGAAGGCGTAAGCTTATGATTTTTAGCTATCTTTGCTTTCAGATCATACAACATCTGTTTTCTCCATGAATCGCATTGAGTATTGCACAATAATTAACCGCTATTTGTTAACTATTTATTTTTTTAGCCGTTCTTTTTACTTTTTACTTTTTACTTATTTTTGGCACTTGCTGCAGAAATACGTGCCTCTGCCTCCTAACTTAATCCTCTGGATAGAATTTTCGCAAACAAGGCAAGGCAGGCCTTTTCGTCCGTAGACATAAAAATTTTCTGAGAAAGTTCCCTTATTGCCATACCCGTCGCGATAATTGCTAAAAGACGACCCTCTGCATTTTATTGCTTTTCTCAGGGTCCCTTTGATATTTTTAAACAATACTTTTGCTTCCCGCGCGTTTAGATCGCACGCCTTTTTTGCCGGATTTATCTTTGAACTAAATAATGCCTCCACCGCGTAAATATTACCGATGCCGGCAATAAATTTCTGGTCAAGCAAAAGAGGCTTTATCCTGGCCGCACGCACTGAGATATCCCTGATAAAATCATCGGCCTTAAAATCTTCACCTAAAGGCTCAGGCCCCATATTTTTAATAACGCTTAAACCCCGAATATCCTTAACAAGCCGCAGTTCACCAAGCGTCCTTTGATCATTGTAACATAAATAAAAACCGTTTGATAATTTAAAACTTACCCGGCTTTTTGGATCCTCTTTCCCGTATACCAGCTGCCCGGTCATACGCATATGCACAGCCAGAAAGTAAATCTCCTTTTGATGAGTTATTATCTCAATAGCAAGCAGCTTGCCTCTTCTGATGATTTTCTTACACCAGGAGTTTATTAAAAGTGATTTGAATTTTTTCAAACCCGGTTCTTTTATAACACTCGCCCTGTGAATAACAATATCAGTGATCTTTTTATTTAAAATTACTTTCTCTAAATCGCTTTTTATTGTTTCTACTTCAGGTAGTTCAGGCAAATTACTCTCCAGGTTAAAAGTAAAAAGTTAAAAGAAAAAAATTATACGATACAAATGTAAACCTCGAAAAAGATGATGGGAAATTTTTAAGCGATTTTACCAATTTAGGCAAATAAACGTTATGTTTTTGGGTACCCTTTTGGGCGCGAGGACTGTTTGAGTCCTTGACATTATAAATGTCAAGGGCGAGTTCCACAGCGCCAAAAACATGGCGTAGATTTGCCTGCCCCGCTGTTTTTTGGCGGGTGAAAATTGGTTTTGAGCGTAAAATTTATCCATAATCTTGCCAATGCTTCATTGAGAACATACATGAAGTTTTAAGCTTATGACTTAGAGCTTATAACTTTTATCCATACTTTTCTTGAGCGCGGCCCGTCGAATTCGCAGAAATAAATCCCCTGCCATACCCCCAGCTGTAAATCACCTGCCTCAATTATTATATTTTGAGAAAACCCCATCACAGACGCCTTGATATGCGCTGCGGAATTACCCTCACTGTGAGCATACCCATCCGCATGAGGAACAATCTTATCCAGCTCCTTAATAATATCCCCTCTAACGCTCGGGTCGGCATTTTCGTTAATAGTTATGCCGGCTGTAGTATGCGGCACAAATACCATGCACATGCCGCTGATAACGCCTTTTTTCAAAACAACAGACCGCACAGAAGATGTAATATCGATAAGCTCTACCTGCCTGGAGGTCCTCACTGAAAGTGTTTCCATAATCAAATATTTAATCCTAAAATTTTTACTATCTTTTTTCGCGCGTCTTCTACGGATATTGCCGCCCTTATTCCGGGGATGTTCCAGGTGTTCAGGCCTATTATCGGCTTCTTCTCGCTCAAGGCAAAACCAATCTCAGACAGTGTCCCCTCTTTTCCGGCAAAGGCGATCACCAGATCAGAGGCACCGGCAACCAGGGTATTGCGTGTATATCCCAGGCCCGTAGGGATCGGAATATCAATATACTCATTAGCGTCTTCCTTGTTCTTACCGGGAAGTATGCCTACCGTTATTCCTCCGCCGTCTTTTACTCCACGCGCCGCGGCCTCCATAACACCGCCTAGCCCTCCGCAGATCAAGATGGCATTTAAGCCGGCTATCATTTTACCCGCGTCATACGCGAGCTTCGCGGTTTTTTTATCAGCCGTATGCCCGCCGATTACGGATATAAGTATCTTATCCATTTGATAACGCTGTTTTAACCTTGTCCATCACAAGGCGATAATTCTTTACCTCGTTTTGCTGCATCAAAACCGGCATTATTTTTAAAGCCCCCATACTTTTGACTATATCTGCCATTTCGTTGATACATTTATCCTTTCCAACTCCGCTGCCGTATGTGGCAAAAAGCAGCACGTTTTTGCCCATAAGATTCTGACATTTATCCAAATAAGTACGCATTGCCGGAACCATGTTAAAAGCCCAGACCGGGGTTCCCAACGCGACCATATCAAATTCGGATAGATCACAAACAACATCTTCCGTGATTATCGCCTTCTTTTTAAACAAAGCGCGCAACGCCTGCTTGAGAAATGAAGTTGGCTCATTACTCGCCATCAGTCTGACCATGGTTATTTCATATTCACGTATTTCAAATATTTCCTTAATCATATCCGCGACACTTTTAGTATTTCCGGAAAATGAATAATAAATTATCGCTATTTTTTTCATCCCGCCCCTCCTAAAAAAGGTTAGGCTGTTTTTCTCCAGAGGTTCCTGCCTGTTTTTTGTCGAGCCCGAATATCTTTATAATCCCATATTCTCCGTCATATCCGGGATTAATACTTACTTCATTGTTGCGAACCTGCAAAATCCCCTGAGCAATCCTAGCCGGCAAATTAGTGTAAAGGCTATCTTCTGTTTTATGCATCAAAATATCAAACTCTGTCCCCAGCTTTGAAACAGCATTGTGATACGCGTTCATTACCTTCTTGGAGGCCTTGCCTACGCCAAATGCCTCCGCGATCACTTCATCAAGCGGTATAAGATTCTTAAACGGGATAGCCCCCTCAGGCATGAATCCTTCTTTTCTATCCGCGAGCATATCGACCCTGTTCATAACCCCTACCGTAACCGGACGGCCGCAAACCGGGCATAAGCCTTTACTCTTTTTTGTTTGCTCAGGTGAAAATCTTACCTTGCAGTTCCTATGGCCGTCAAAATGATATTTTCCCTCTTCCGGAAAAAATTCAATAGTATAAAGGAATCTTTTTTTGTCTTTCTTTTTCAATGTATCCATGATCTCATAATAGGAAAGTTCACAATCAAAAACATTGGCCTCTCTGCCTATTTTCTGAGGCGAGTGGCAGTCTGAGTTAGAAATAAGCGAATATCCATCAATCTCACTTAAACGCCAGTTCATCGCCGGATCTGATGATAATCCTGTTTCAAGGCAATAGATATTCTTTGACTGCTCTTCAAAACAATCCTCCAGGATATCAAAGCCGGACTTTGAGCCGAACAGGCTGAACCACGGGGTCCAGATATGCGCCGGGACTAACATGCAGTTTGGATCAATATCAAAAACAATTCTCGCGAGTTCTGCCGCATCAAGGCCAAGTATTGGCCTGCCGTCAGAGCGGAGATTACCGATTGCAGACAAGGCTTTATTTATTTTATCAACTGTTTCAAAGCTTGGCGCAAAAATAAGGTTATGGATTCTATAACATCTGTTGTTTTTAGAATAAATACTG